>DATEME010000276.1:0-7968 GCA_035275865.1 Candidatus Acidiferrales bacterium
AGCGGCAGGGCCGATTCCTTGAATTGCCGGTACGTGAGGCGGCAATTCTCGCGTTCGCGATCGGATTCGATCAGATAAGTTTCGTCGGGCCAACTCTCGAGCGCGGCACGCAGCGCTTCACCCAGCGAACTGTATTTGTGAAGGTCAAGCATCAGAGGCGAGACTGGATGCGCTCGGCGAGCGTGCGGAAATCGCTCACGCCCTGCAATTCATAATCGGGCAGTTCGATATGAAAATGCTGTTCGAGCCGCGTGAGCAGATCGAGCGCCTGAAGGCTATTGATGCCGAGCTTCTTGAAGAAATCGTCGTCTGGGCTGAGCTGCGCCCGCGGCACTTTAAAGTGCGCCGCCGCAAGCTCAAGGATTTGATCTGTTGTGTCTTGAAGCGTCGCCATTAATGGTTGTCTCCGCGGAAAAGCACTCTATCTGTGACTATGGCAAATATGGCAAAGCGTCCGTGCTTTCCACAAATTTCCGCAGCCCGGCATCCACTGCGGGTCTCGTGAACAGTTCGCAGAAAATGTCTATTTCCTGCCTCAATTCTTGATACGGAACGGGCTTGATGAACCGCTTCGCGGCTTTCGTGGTCTCGCGATCGAACTTGCCGATCTGCGCGGCAGTCGCTCGCGCGGCACGCAACGCATCTCCTTCCGCCACAACTTGGCTCACGAGCCCCGCCGCTTGCGCCTTTGTTGCGTTGATGCTGCGCCCGGTGAAAAGCAGATCGCGAACGAGCGCGTTGCCGAGATCGCGTTTTAGCCGCGGAATACCGCCGAAACCCGGAATCAATCCTAGGCGCAATTCGGGAAAACAAAACCGTGCCATTTTATCGGCCACGATCAAATCGCAAGTCAGCGCCAATTCGAATCCGCCTCCGAACGTGACGCCATGCACCGCAGCGATCGTAACCAGCGGTGCCTCATCGATCGCATTCATCACGCGGTGAATTCTCTCGAGAAAATCGCGAACGCCTTCAAGCCGCGCGGCGGATGGCAATTGCAACGAGCGATGATACAGCTCGCGCAAATCGGCGCCGGCGCAAAACCCTTCTTTGCGCGCGCTCGAAATGATCAGCGCGTGGGCATCTCTTTCGAGCGCGCCTAGCGCGGCGATAAATTGTTCCAGTTCAGTCAGCGCGACTGAACCGATTTCATTACAAGGCGCACGATCGAGCACCAATTCAATCGTAGCATCGACGATGTGCCATGAAAGCGCCTCCCCGCGAAAGGTCTTCACGCGGACCTCTTGGCGTACACTTTTTCAATTTTGTCTGCGTATCGAGCTGCAATCGCATCGCGCTTCAACTTGCCCATTGTCGTGAGCAATCCATTCTCGGCCGTAAACGCTTCGCCGAGCACTTGAAAACCGCGAATCTGCTTGTAATAGGGCAAATCGGCGTTCAACGCATCGAGCACCGCCTGAACGCGCTCTCGCTGCGTGCCGTTAGCGCCAGGAATAGTTATTAGCACGCCGAGAAAACTTCGCTGATTCCCCGTCAACATCACTTGCTGCGCCTCCGGCAAGAGCGACGCGAGTTTTTCCTCGAGCGGCTCCGGCGCGACGTTATGTCCGGAATTCAAAATGAGCAGATTTTTCAGACGCCCGGTGATGCGCCAATTACCATTCGCATCCGCTTCACCTTGATCGCCCGTATGGAACCACCCGCCGGCAAGCGCCTTTGCGGTCGCTTCGGGCCGCTGCCAATAGCCTGCGAAGACGTTCGGGCCGCGCACGAGAATCTCCCCGTCATCGGCAACTTTTATTTCGACGCCCGGAATGGCGGACCCGACGCGCCCCGGCTCGACATGGCGCGGATCGTCCATCGTGCAGATCGCGGTTGTCTCTGTAAGGCCGTACACTTGCAGCACCGCAATGCCCAACATCATGAAGAATTTCTGAGTTTCCAAAGCGAGCGGCGCCGATCCGCAAATCAGCGCCTTTACGTTGGGCCCAACACTCCTGCGGATCGAAGGAAAAATCAAAGCCTTCGCAATGGCGAGATACACCTTGTCCATGAATCCGCCGCCGAGGTATGCGCGCTGCGCGCCGTTAAACACCTTCGCGGCGAACCCGCCACGCTTCGCGATCGACTCTTCCACGCGCCGCCGAACGCGTTCAAGAAAGAGCGGTACGTTGACGAAGTAATTCGGCTGCGACAGCTTCAGCTCGTCGGAAAGCTTGGTCAAGTCCGTTGAGAGCACAAGCATGCTATTTCGCGAAAGCGAGGTGAGCAGCAGTATTCGCGCCGCGCCGAAGCAAAAGGGAGCGTACTGAAACACGCGATCCGGCTCGGCGCGTTGGCCCATCAATATATCGAGTCGCGCGTTCGTGCAGCCGAGCATGAAGGTGATATTGCCCACCGTGACAATCGCGCCCTTTTGCTCGCCGGACGTGCCGGAGGTGTAAACGATCGTTACGTGCTCGTCGTCTTTTCGTGGCAATGGTGGCGAAGGCGCGGCATCGGGCCCGGCGAAAATCTTGTCGAAGAATATCGTCTCGGGTGCAGAGGGAAGATTCGCCGCAAAGCCTTCATCAGAGCAGAAAATGAGCGCCGGACTCGCATCTCGGACTACAGCCGCAATCTCGCCCGCAACTTGCCGCGGATCCAGCGGCACAACCACCACGCCCTGCGCCATCAGCGCCAAATCGGCAGCGATCCACCGAATGCTGTTCGGTCCATACAACGCGCAACGATCGCCCGCACGCAAACCACAGGCCAGAATAAAGGCACGTGCTTTTTCGATGAGACCGAGCAATTCCCCGCCGTTAACGGAGACAATCTGGCCGTCCCGCACCTCGCCCACCACGGGGGTTGCGGACGTGCGCTGCATTCGGTCGAAGATTTTCTCCAGGTAATTCACGAAGCGAGCACTCCGCTGTGAGTTTCCAGCAGTCCGCGCAGTTCCCGGCTCATTGGCGGCAGGTATTCTTCCCAGGCGAGGACGCCGCGACGGATCGGAAACTCTGGATATTGCCGCGACACGCGCTCTTCGAAGTAGACGCCCATCCGCGCCATCATCTGGAGGTTGCGCGCGACAATTCGTCCGCAGGCGTCGCGAATCTCGTCCGCTTCGGCGTCGAGCGCCAGCAACGCCGCAACGATTTTATCGGCCAGATCCGGTTCATCGACCTTCATCAACAAATGAGAATGCCCTCGATCGCGCATCAAATTGCCGATTCGCTCATCCATCGTAACGCCCGCGGAAGGCACTCCCGCCGGCATCGAAGTGACGATTGCGTGAAAGCGAGACGAAAGCATCCGATGGCACTGCCGCAAAATGCTGACCATCTGAAACATGTCCAGCTGGGCGGAGCAGAAAATCGGCGCGCCACCGAGCTTCCCGGCCACGCGTTCGCATGCTTCCTGATCGAGCATCTCCATCGCAATCACCACGGGAAATACGGAGCGCTCTTTTCGATACGCGTCCACTCCCTCTGCCATCGCGGAAATATATTTTTCAAACGCGGCATCCACCTGTTTTCCTGATTTGTGGAAATAGACGGTGCGGTATTGGCTCTTTTTGTAGGCGCCCGTCGTCACCCGTGCCAGCCATTTCGTAATCGACGGCTTCACTGGCCAATAAAATGGATTGATGGGGCAGACTGCGAGCACCGGCGTCCGGCCGTCCCAGCCTGCGTCGCGCAACGCTTTTGCGCCGAATTCCGGCCCGAGCGGTTCGAAAGTCCACGCCGTATCGGTCCCCAATTCGCTCGCGATGCCGAGCCCCGCAAGAACTTCTTGAGATTCGGGATTGCGCGTGATTACCAGAGAATCGCGAACGTAGCGCGCGCATAGCTTCTGGAGTAACGAATCCATCGTGCCGGCCTCGCCGCCATAGGCGACGCTCAGCTTATTTTGCGCGGACGCGATGCCCAAGCCTGCCACCATCATTGTTGTGACGGCATTGGCGAACTTGCTTTTGAACATCGACCCTTCGCACGCGATCACGCCGTGATTTCTTCTCACCTCTCGGTGCACGAACGGCGGAAACACGTCCGGCAAACGAATCTGCCGCGCGCCTTCGAAGTATCCGCGAGTCAACTCGAAATCCTGGCTCATCACGCTCGCGTCGACGTTTTCCGGTCCGAGAATCTGGCGCAATTGACGGACGATTTCCTGCACGCGAATGTCCGACCCGGTGTTGCGCGTTCCGTTGTAGCCCGCGAAGAGCAGCTTTAGTTTTTCGCCAGGCCGCCAAGCCCCGCCGACGCCGAGCATCCACTGGAACTTATTCAGTTCAACGAGGCCGCTGACCCACGCCTCGAGGAAGGCGTCCATATCGATCATGAACGTGCCTCCGCACCCACCGTGGGCCATGCGCGATAAGGATACGAAAATTTCGTTTCCCGGCTGAATTTCAGCAGCGGAAAACAATATTGCGAAAACGGAGCCGGTGCCACGCCCATCTCGCAAGCGACACGCGTATTGTCAAACACCGTGTTCCACACGAGATATGGCAAAAACACTTTGAGCAATGTCGCTAAGCCGCCAATCTTCTTTCCGGCGCGGCCTGCAAGCGCGTTGATCATTGCCGATGACGGACCTTCGAGACTCGGCACATAAGTCGGGCCGCGCCTTCCCTGCGCTGCGGCAAGTGCGTCAGTCAACCGCACGAACGTCTCCGATCCGACGCCCGAAGAAAGATGATAAATCTCGTGCGTGGGTTTCTCTTTCTCGTGCAACGTGGCCACGGCTGCCGCCACGTAATCGACCGGCACAATATCGATCTTATCTGTCGGTCGAAACGGCAGCGCCGGCAGTCCGGCCAGAAACACGAAGGCCCGGACCATATCGAACTGGTTTGTCTCGGGCCTGCGGCTATCGCCCAGTACAATGCTCGGCCGGAAAATCGTGCGCGGCACATCCGGCAAAAGCTGACGAACCATGTGCTCGCAAAACTTTTTTGTGCGTGCGTACGGATCGTAATCCGAGCGGTTCCAATCAATCGCCGTATCTTCCTCAACGACCTCATCTTTGCGCTGACCCGCAACGGCAACTGTGCTGACGTGGCTGAAGCGCCGCAGCCCGTGCTGATCGCGCGCCCGCATCGCCAGTTGGACAACCTCGAGCGTCCCGCGCAGATTCACGTTGAGGCACATTTTGTCGGATTTGCGATTGAGTGAGGCCGCACAGTGAATCACCGAATCCGTGGAGCGCACTAGCTGCGCGTATTCCGCGTCGTCAAGGCCGAACTGCAGAGAAGTGATGTCGCCGAGAAAAATGTGGATACGGGAGTGAAGCAGATCCTCAAATTGCGGAAAATCCATATGCAGCTGCAGCGATCGCCAGAGCCGCTCGCGGCCCTCTTGCTCGTCGCGTGCGCGCACGAGCAGATTCAGCGGCTCGTCGTGCTCCGCTAGCAGATTTGACGCGATGTGCGCGCCGATGTATCCGGTCGAACCGGTCAGGAAAATGGCCACAGTGTTTGGATCTCAGGACGCAGTTGCCGAGGCGTTCTCATTCCCACGTTCGGCCGTATCGCTCGTGCCGTTCCCGCCTGCGCCGTTCGCACTTACGAGAGGCACATTACGCCGCGGATATGGTTCCGGCTGTCGTCCTTCGATCAGAGGATAGCACCACTTGCGCAGCGCTGGAATGTGCACGTTAATCCAATAATCCCACCAATCGAGCGATCGCGCATCATAGCCAAACATCTCCCGCTCTTCGGGAGGCAGCGCCGCGCTCAGGCGCTCCACGTTTGCCGCCTCGAAAATATGGTTATTGTGTAAGATAAACGGCTCGAATAGCGCGATCAGTTTGATCACCTTTTCCAGTTCGCGCTCCTGCCTTGCAAACGGCGACCGCACAAACGGAATCGGCTCGATGCTTCGATTAATCGCTTGCACGATCGCTTTCTGCGCCGGCGCCGAAAAGGCCTCGTATCGCGTCTTGGAAACCGGAATAGCGTCGAAACGTGCGCGGAGCCGGTGCTGCAAGCCGTTCTGCGAGCGGTAGAAGCGCCGATGGCCGAGCCCCGTCAGTTCGATCGATCGCCGCATGTCGCATGGGTTCGCGACGGACGTGGCCAGTTGATAGGCCTCTGCATTGCGCCGGGTCGCCAGGGCGGCGGTGATGAGATTCATCCCGCGGCACACCAGATCGACCGGGATCAAATCCAGGCACTTGTGTTCGTTCGTGGGAAGCTGGCGGAAGAATGTACCGAGCAGGTAAGAGAGTGATGCCGAGGTGTTGATGCCTTCATTCCAACCCAGGAAGGGCTCGCCAATCGAGGACTCCACAATCGCGGGCCGTACGACGGCGATCGCGGCACCCGGCATCGTATCCAAATAATTCTTGATCAGCGACTCCGCGAGGCTCTTCGTAAACGTGTACGTGTTCGGCCAGCCAAGCTCGTTTGCGCGCCGCGTGCCCGCTTCCGTGAGTGTCTGGCGCAGCCAGCGGACGCGGTTCTTCCGGATCTGATTCTCCAGCGCCGCGCCGCGCAGGTTTTTCGCGGCTTTCTCTTTCTTCAAGGCAAACTGCCGCAGTTCGTCCGTTATTTCGGCCGAGTTCGCGCGCGCTTCAGTTTCTGCAATCAACTTCTCGAGCGATTCCCACTCTTTTACTGCGTCGAAACCGCGAATCTCGCGCGGCGTGTAATTCGCGCGCAACTCCTCCAGCACGCGGCCGTCTCGGCGCCCGGCTACGTAGCAGGTGGAAAGATGCAGCAGCCCGGCGTGATCGCAGCTCTTCAGAAATTCCAGCAAGTAAGCCATCGCGCGAACATTGGCAGCGATCGCGTCGCGCAAGTCCGGATTGAAGTCCGTCAGCCCGGCGCTGTTGATGACCACATCCACGGACGATGCAAGACACGCGCGGACGTCCTCCGCAAGGCCCAGTCCCGGCTCGCTCGAATCGCCCTCCACCACATCGATGCGCTTCCGGAGGAATTCCGCGAGGCCGTCGCCATATCGAGCCGCCAGTGTTTGAAATACCGGCGACTCTTCCGCAATCCTTTGGAATCGTTCCTGCGCCGTAGCTGTCTTGTGACCGCGAACAAGCAACGTAACGCGGCCAATTTCAGGCAGATTATTGAGGAACTGGGCGAGCCACACTTTGCCGATAAAACCCGTGCCGCCTATCAACAGAATGTGCTTGCCGCGCAGCGCCTCGCGCATGGACTGATAGCCGCCGTTGTTGCGCTCGTCAAAATGCACAACCGGCACGTCCGTCTTTGGAACTTGCCGCGTGGCCCCCTGTATCGCGAAATCGAGAGCCTCGGGAGTTTTTGTGAATCCCAAATGCCGCAGCAATCGCTCGCGCTCGATGCGCCCGTCCGGCTGATGCCCGCGCAGTTTTGCGAATAACCCGCGCGGTCGAATCACCGGCGAGAGCAGCCTTCCCGTGCAGATTCCATCGCGAAAATCGAGCTGGTTGCAGACGAGAAACTCCACGCCCAGATGATTCGCGAGCGGCCGCATGATGTGGTCGAGGCCTTGGCTCACCAGCACCACTTCTGCGCCCCCAGCCAGCACTTCTTGCAATTTCCCCACGCCTCTCTGCTTCAGCCGGGGCTTGAGCACGTATTCGAAATATTCTTCGCCGAGCAGGTCCAGCCGGTCGCGGCTCACGCCACGCAGCACCATATGCAGGACGCGTGTAGCGAAGACGCGATTCGTGCAATAGAGCAGAGGCCGCGCCAGCGCCAGCAAACCCATAGCGCCGCGCCGGCTCCATCGCTCCAGAAAAGTCTGCGCATTCCAACTGAAAAACCCCACGGGCCGCACGGCCGTCAAATCCAACAGGCTTCCCTCGACGCGCCAGAAGACACGTCCGCGCACTTCCGCCGGAGAAATATCCCGCGTCCTGGTTTTGATCTCGTTTGCGGAGCCAGAAACCGATGAGGACATAAAGAAATGAAAGCCACTTACATTACGGAAGCGAAACTACCATGCCCCAAGTCGCCAATCAAGTAAAGGAACCGGAATCACGGCTCTCGCGCTATTTCGCCGAGAATTTATAAACCGT
>DATEME010000277.1:0-4199 GCA_035275865.1 Candidatus Acidiferrales bacterium
GAGGTGCTATTCGGTGCGTGGAATGCGCATCAAAAAGATCAGGCCGGCACCAAAGAGCATTAGGAGAATTGGAGCTGGCTCCGGCGCGGCCGAGCCTACGGGGGAAACCGTCAGCGGGCCACCCTGGTCAGCTGCGATGCCAGCGTCAAATAGGAAATCTCGTGTCGTCTGAGCTGTCGTGTGATCTACGACACCTACGTAATCGTCGAAGCCACCTTCGACTGAGCTCGGCGTGGCCGCGAAAAACCAATCGTACATATCCACGGGTGAGTCGTTGGCAGGCAAGCTGACATTACGGCGCGAAGTGGCCGAGCGCTACTCAGCCTCGAGCTCCCTTTTGTGGCGCATCGTCAGACGATAGTCTCGACGCTCGCCAGCCTCCCGATACCGCCGCTTCTCTTCCTCGGTCTCGGGAATCACCTCGGGAGCCGGATGCGGCTGTCGATTGGCATCGAGCGCCACAAAGGTGACGTACGCAGTGCTCGTGTGCCGCTGCTGTCCGGTGAGCGGATTTTCGGCGAAAACTTTCACGCCGACTTCCATCGAAGAATGAAACACGCGATTCACGCTCGCGCGCAGCACGATGAATTCACCGACTTGAATCGGAAAACGAAAATCGAGGTAATCGACCGACGCCGTCACCACGTATGAATTCGAATGCCGCGTCGCCGCCAGCGCACCGGCAATGTCGATGAGATGCATCACGCGGCCGCCGAGCATCGTGCCGAGCACGTTGGCATCATTGGGCAGCACCGCCTCGATCAGCTCGGAACGCGATGCGCTCACCGGCTTCGCCGCAGCGGATGTTGCCGACGGATTCTTCGCATTCGACGTTTTTTTCGGTGCTTTCGCCATTGAGCCTCACTCAAACGCGAGCGAAAATGAAATTCCATCACGGAGACGCACAAGCGCAGAGAAAAGCGAACGACATGGACGCTTTGCATGCTCTCGATGCGCCCGCTATAATACGCGCTCTGGCACAATGACCCAAGCGCAGAAGTCCCGCCGTGAGATTCTCGAGCAATTCGTCGCCACGCGCCCTACGGATGCGTTCGCCCGCTACGGCCTCGCCCTCGAATGTGTGAAGCTCGGCGACGATCAAGCTGCCGCTGGACACTTTCAGCATCTGATCCAAAATCATCCTGACTACGTAGCGGGCTATTTCCAATACGGCCAATTTCTCGCGCGCGCGGGCCGCGACGAAGAGGCCCGCAAGCTGCTTTCGGACGGCATCGTTGTGGCGCAGCGCGCCGGAGACATTCACGCGCGCGACGAAATGCAGGCGGCCCTGAACTCCTTACGCTGATTCCGGGTCTAATTGCCTTTACACAGGCTCGTTTGACGCGCGCGCTATAATGAACTTGTGCCGCCCGATTTACGCGACGCCACGCGTTCCTACCGCATCATAGAAGTGGGGAGAATCGGATGACTCAGCCGAAAAATCTGGGTGAACTACGCAAGAGCCAGTGGTCTGAGCAGAAAATCGCGAATCGCTCTGTCCGCCAGGAGATTCGCGAAAACCTGCTCCGGAACATGGGCGACGGATCGATCTTCCCGGGCGTGCACGGCTACGACGACACGGTGATCCCCCAGATCGTCAACGCGCTTCTCTCGCGCCACCATTTCATTCTGCTCGGTTTGCGCGGACAGGCAAAGTCGCGCATTTTGCGCGGGCTTGTGGGCTTTCTCGATCCCGTGGTGCCCTATGTCGAGGGATGCGAGATTCATGACAATCCTTATCACCCGCTCTGCCGTTCCTGCCGCGAATTGATTGCCGCCGAAGGCGACGCTACGCCGATTGCGTGGCTATCGCGCGATCATCGGTACGTAGAAAAGCTCGCCACGCCCGATGTGACTATTGCGGACATGATCGGCGACGTCGACCCAATCAAAGCGGCGCGCGGCGGCCGAAATCTGTCCGACGAATTGACGATTCACTACGGCCTACTGCCGCGGGCGAATCGGGGAATCTTCGCGATCAACGAGCTTCCCGACCTGGCCGGCAAGATTCAGGTAGGCCTCTTCAATATCATGCAGGAAGGCGACGTGCAGATTAAGGGCTATCCGGTGCGGATGGCGCTCGATGTGCTGCTGGTTTTCACGGCCAACCCGGAAGACTACACGGCGCGCGGCAAGATCATTACGCCACTCAAAGACCGCATCGGGTCGGAGATTCGCACGCATTATCCGGCCACAATTGCCGAAGGAATGTCGATTACGGCGCAGGAATCGTGGACATCGCGCGACGTAAAGCACCGGACGGAAATCCCCGAATACATTCGCGAGGTCGTCGAGGAAATCGCGTTTCAGGCGCGCGACGATAAGCGGATCGATAAGCGCTCTGGAGTGAGCCAGCGTCTGCCGATCAGCACGCTCGAGAATGTACTGAGCAGCGCCGAACAACGCGCCGTTCACAGCCACGACTCCGCTGTGGTGGCGCGAGTTTCCGACGTCTACGCTGCGATCCCTGCGATGACCGGGAAATTCGAGCTGGAATACGAAGGCGAATTGCGCGGCGCCGATAACATCGCGCGCGAATTAATCCGTGCCGCCGTGGGCAAGACTTTTTCGAAATACTATCCGAACGCCAATTTTCAGCCGATCGTGCAATGGTTCGAATCGGGGCAAGAGTTGAAATTACCGGCAAACGCTTCCAGCACGGAGACAATCGGCCAACTAAAGAAGATTCCCGGTCTGTTCGATCACCTCGAAGCGCTCGGCGTGCAGCCGAATGCGGATGCGGCGCTTAAGGCCGGCGCCGCCGAATTCGTCCTCGAAGGACTGTGGGCGCACAAGAGGATTAATCGCAGCGAGGAGCGCGGGTTTTATGCCGATGCGCGCCGCGTAACCGAGCCGCGCGATCCACGCGAGCCGTCCGGGCGCCTGCCGCGGCGTCAGTTTAACTGAAACGGCCAGTCGTTATTTGGCGAAAAGAGGGATCCTTCGCTTCGCTCAGGATGACGCCAAAAAGGGAAAAAGGCGATGAAATACATCCGCTATTCAAAATACTCTCCCGAAGCTGCCGGCGACATCGACTTGCACGAATTGATGAGCCGCCTCTCCGACTTCTTCCTCCAAAGCGGTTTCGAATCGCAATACGGCATCTACGAGATGGACATGGAGCGCGCCCGCGAGCAGCACATGGAGCAGCTTCGCGAGGCGATTCTGCGCGCGCTGCAGGAAGGCGACCTGATTCCTCCCGAAATGATGGAGCAGATGCTGCAGAACGCGGATCTCTCGCAAAATAAAGAGTTGCGCGACCTCATCGAGCAGATCATCCAGCGCATGGAGGAAGAAGGCTATATCACGCAGCAACAGAATGCGCGCGTAACCCCGCCTCCTTCGCAAACGCCCGGGCAAATCGGAAAGGCGCAGCAGCAGGATCAGCAGAACGTCGACGCGCGCTTCGAAATCACCGACAAGGCCCTCGATTTTCTGGGGTTTAAGACGCTAAAGGATTTGCTGGCAGGCCTGGGCAAGAGCAGCTTTGGGCGCCACGACACGCGCGATCTCGCGACCGGCGTCGAATCGGGTGGCATCTCGAAGCCCTACGAATTTGGCGACACCCTCAACATGGACATCAGCGGGACCCTTTTCAACGCCGTGCAGCGCAATGGTCCCGGCCTGCCGATCGATCTGGATTATCCGGACTTGATGGTGCACCAATGCGAGTATCAAAGCTCGTGCGCCACCGTGCTGATGCTCGATTGCAGCCACAGCATGATTCTTTATGGCGAAGATCGCTTCACGCCGGCGAAGCGAGTGGCGTTGGCGCTTTCGCATCTGATTCGCACCCAATACCCCGGCGATTCGCTGCACTGCGTTCTTTTCCACGACAGCGCGGAAGAGATTCCGTTGGGGCAACTGGCGCGGGTGCAAGTGGGTCCTTATTACACGAATACGCGTGAGGGTTTGCGCATGGCGCAGCGCATTCTGGCGCGACAGAAGAAGGATATGCGCCAGATCGTGATGATTACTGACGGAAAACCTTCGGCGCTTACACTCGATGACGGCCGCATTTACAAAAATGCCTTCGGCCTCGATCCACTCGTCGTGACGCAGACGATCGAAGAAGTGGCCAAGTGCAAGCGTGCGGGTATTTTGATCAACACGTTCATGCTGGCGAGCGATTACAGCCTCGTCCATTTCGTGCAGAAGATCACGGAGCTTTGCCGCGGGAAAGCGTATTTCACCACGCC
>DATEME010000278.1:0-5324 GCA_035275865.1 Candidatus Acidiferrales bacterium
GAGCGGATTGGGGCATTCGGAATGTCCATGGGCGCAACGAAAGCATGGTGGCTGGCGGCCCTCGATCCGCGCGTTGCGTTGACGATCGACCTCTGCTGCCTCACTGAGTACGATTCATTGATTGCGTCCGGCGGGCTGCACGGACACGGCGTCTATTATTTTGTTCCGTCCCTGCTGAAAGAGTTTGATACCGCGCAAATCAACGAGTTGATCGTTCCGCGGCCCCGCCTCAGTCTTAACGGGCGTTTCGATCCGTTGACGCCGCCCGAAGGCGTCGAGAAAATTCGCGATCATGTCTATCCGCTCTATCGCGCTCACGGCCAAGAGCACGATTGCCGCGTTGAGCTTTTCGACTGCGGCCATGAGGAGACGCCCGAGATGCGGGCGTTGGTGATCGAGTGGCTCCAAAAGCATCTCGTAGGCCAGCGGCGTTGACGGCCCGCGGCATGACGCAATCCCCGACCGTGTACGATCACGACGGAGCTTCCGACGCGATATTTTCGCTGGACAAAACATACCCGTAAGGCTAAGGATATTGGGCGCGAGGAGGACTCGATGGGATCCAAGAAGATTGCTCAGCTGCTGACCGTGACTTCCGCGGCATTTTTGCTCGGGATTGTAGGCTTCGCAATACGTGCGCAGGAGGCTCCAGCTGCCGCGCCGGCAGCGCCTCAGGCGCTTGGAGCACAAGGTGCCCCGGGCGCTCCCGGTGCTCCTGGCCGCGGGCGTGGGGGACGCGGCCCAACTGGCCGGCCGCCATCATCAATTGACGGCGCACAGAACCAGACGCCGTGGCCTTGGGACGTCGTTGCCATGGAGGACGCGGTTCCCACCAAGGCCTACGCCACGCCGAAGCAGCCGCGCAAGATCCTTGTGCTCTGCAAGGCGTCGGGATTCGTACACTCTTCCATCCCGCTCGCCGCTGAAACGATCAAGGACATAGGCGATAAGACCGGCGCGTGGTCTGCCACCATCACCTATGATCCTGCCGATATAAACGCCAACAACCTTCAGCAGTATGACCTTGTTTTCCTGGACAGCACCACGGGGCAGTTCCTTGACGATCCTAATAACGAAGAGATGACGGCCGAACGCCGACAGGCGCTGCTGAATTTTGTCCGCAATGGCAAAGGGCTCGCGGGCGTTCACGCGGCAGTCGACTCGTACCACACTAGCCCATCGTTCGGACGTGGGCGCGGAGCCGCAGGCGCTTCTGCCGCTCCTCCGAGTCCGGCCGAGATGCAGGCTGCCAGGGCAGCTGCGGAGTCATTTGTTCCCACGGGCACCTGGCCCGACTACAACAAGATGATCGGCGGATTTTTCAAGTGGCATTGGCCCTATCCGCAGGTCATCACGGTGAAAATCGACGATGCAAAGAGCCCGCTCACACAGATGTTCCATGGCCAGGAATTCGTGTTGCACGATGAGACTTACACGATGGCGCAAGACTCCTACTCACTGAAGAATGTCCACGAGCTCACCAGCATCGATTATTCGAAGATGAGCGACGCGGATAAAGAGAAAGAGCCCGCCGGTTCACGCCGCACCGATGGCGACTACGGTCTGAGTTGGGTCCGGCGCGAAGGCAAGGGCCGCGTCTTCATCGAAGTGCTCGGCCACGACGAACACGTTTACGAAATGCCGGTGATGCTCGAGCACTTGCTCGCCGGCACTCAGTATGCGCTCGGCGACCTGCCGGCAAACGACGCGCCGACCGAACGATAACGTCGCTGCTCTACCCCACACCCGCGGCGGCTTCGAACTCGAGGCCGCCGTTTTCTTTTCGAGAGACAACGGGCGATTGCGAGTGCTTTCTAACCGCAACTGCCAAAAATTAAAAATGCTCGTAACTCGATGAAAACAAACAACCGGACCCATCTCTAATCGCGGTCGCCAGAGGAGGATCGAAAAACAAATTAAATGGTCCGAAGCGGACCTCCATTGCATCCAAACGATCGATTCGTTGCTTTCCGGCATACAGGGATGGTGGTATGGGTTACGGTACGAGCCGACCCTTAGACTGAAACTCCGGCTTCTCATTCCAATCCGTTTGCGAGGTACACGATGGCGATTACGCAGATGGCTCCATATTTACCCAACGCGATATTGAGTCGACTGACTGAGGCTCGCGAGCGAACGGACCGGATTTTCAACCTGCTGCCGCCCACTTCGATGTATGAACGGCCCATCCCGGAACGGCATCGCCTGATCTTTTATCTCGGACACCTCGAAGCATTCGACTGGAACCTTCTGGCGCTCCGCCTTGGGCTTGAACCGGATAGCCCGGAATTGGATAAGCTCTTCGCGTTCGGAATCGATCCGGTTGATGGAGGGCTGCCGACGGACGTACCAAGCGACTGGCCGACGATCGGGCACGTACAGCGCTATAACCGCCGCGTGCGGACCCAGTTGGATGACGCGCTCACGCGCGGGGCGAAAGTTCAGAGTGATCCCGATCTTAGTTCCGGGAAGCTCTTGAATGTCGCCATCGAGCATAGGCTAATGCATGCCGAAACGCTGGCTTATTTGCTTCATGCGTTGGCCCTGGATAAGAAAGTCGCCCATGTTCCTCTTGCCGCTGATTCGCGACCGGCACCGAAGCCTCACCAGGTCGCGATACCGGCGGGAGTCGCTACGCTTGGGCAGGCTCGGGGAGACTCCGAGGCTTTTGGTTGGGATAATGAATTCGAAGCCGAGCGCGTTCAGGTGCCGAGCTTCTCGATCGACGCGTTCCCGGTCACAAATCAGGAATACCTGAAGTTTGTCCATGCGGGCGGATATGAAGATCGAAGCTACTGGACTCCGGAAAATTGGGGATGGCGGCAACGCGAGGACATAAAACGTCCCCATTTCTGGCACGCGCGTGCCGGTTCGGCAGCAAGCGAACAGGAAAACGAATGGGACTACTGCGGGATGTTCGGAACGATTCCGCTGCCGCCGTCCTGGCCGGTGTTTGTGAGCCACGCAGAGGCAGCGGCGTTTGCGCGCTGGGCCGGCAAGAGGCTGCCGAGTGAGGCGCAATGGCATCGTGCCGCGTACGGTAATCCCAAGGGGGGCGAGCGCGCGTATCCGTGGGGCGGTGAGCCGCCCGACTCAACGCGCGGAAATTTTCATCATGAGTCCTGGGAGCCTTCAGCAGTCGATGCTCATCCGGCCGGCGCGAGCGCATTCGGAGTCTGGGATTTGCTCGGAAACGGATGGGAGTGGACTTCGACGCATTTCGCTCCGCTTCGTGGATTTGAGCCGTTCCCATTTTATAAGGGTTACTCGGCAAACTTCTTTGACGGCAAGCATTTCGTTATGAAGGGCGGGTCGCACCGCACTGATGCGTGTATGTTGCGGCGCTCGTATCGGAACTGGTTCCAGCCGCATTACCCCTACATTTATGCGACGTTTCGGTGCGTCGCGGATTGAGCGGACGAGATATCATGGGTGCGATTCCGCGAATTGAAACCGGCATTTCCAGCGCCGCAGCAGAATTTTGTTCGGACGTGATGATCGGCTTGCGACATCCGGGACAAAAAGAGATTCCGTCAAAGTACCTCTATGATGCGATCGGCTCTGCACTGTTTGACGCTATCTGCCTGTTGCCCGAATACGGACTTACGCGAGCCGAGTTGAGGATTCTGGAGCGGTATGCCGACGAGATCATCGCGCAAACCACGGGTCCGGCGATCGTTGCGGAACTTGGAAGCGGCAGCGGTCAGAAGACGCGCCTCTTGCTTGAATCGTTGGCGCGGCGGCAGCGCGTGAACTATTACCCGATCGATGTCTCAGGCAGCGCGCTCTACCGTTGCAGCCAGGAGCTCGGAAATCTGGATATGGTGAGTCTCGTCGGCTTCGAGAGCGCTTATCTTGACGGCCTACGGGAAGTGGCGGCTCGCCGCCGCAATGGCGAGAGATTGCTTGTGCTTTTTCTGGGAAGCACCATCGGGAATTTCGACCGGGGAGCCGACGAGGCGTTCGTGCGAGCCGTTAGAGCGATCCTTGAAAAAGGCGACGCGCTGCTGCTCGCCACCGATCTGCAAAAACCTGTCGAAGCGCTGATCAAAGCCTACGACGATCCAGCGGGCGTGACGGCCGCATTTAACAAGAATCTACTTGCGCGAATTAATCGCGAACTAGGCGCGAACTTCGACCTTGCGCGCTTCGAGCACGTGGTGCGATACGACACGACGGAAGACCGAATCGAAATGCATCTTCGGTCAAAGGTCCGTCAGCGAGTAACCATTCGCGAGGCGCGATTTTCGCTTGTTTTGCAGAACGGCGAAACGATTTGGACGGAAAGTTCGCATAAATACACGCTGCAACAGGCGCGCGAACTCGGCGAACGCACGGGCTACCGATGCCGTGGGCAGTGGGTTGATTCGGAATGGCCGTTTGCGGAGAGTTTGCTGGTGGCCGTCTGAACCGAGAGTCAGGCGATCGGAAGTCGCCCCTACGATATAAAAGCAAGAGTTTCTGCTAACCGTCAATCCTTGTCGGTTGCGTTCATTCGGTCGCGGCTGCGGTCACGAAGCATGAGAGCGCCGACGACGGCGAGAAGCGCGGCGGAAATCAGATACACGGCGGGCGCCATCGGGTTTCCAGTAGCTTTGATTAACGCCGTGGCAACCATCGGAGCCGTTCCTCCGGCTATTCCGATTCCTATGTTGAATGAGACCGCGTGGGCGCTCACGCGATAGCCTGCGGAAAACTGTTCCGCCAACATCGCCGGCGCCACACCCATAACTACCGCCAGCAAAAAGGCAAACGGCAGTTGGGCCAGCCAAAGGCCTGCGACGCCGTGGTTTCCCGCAAACTCGAAAGCTTCCCACGATATAAGCGCTTCGGCGGCGAAGGCGGCAATCAGCGCTGCTCGCCGAGTCCAAACACGATCGGAGAGCCAGCCCGAAATGGGCACTATCAGAAGTGCTAAGGCTTGGCCAACCGTGTTGATGCGCAACGCCAGGTGTTCGGCGATACCTCCAAATTCGTGCGCATAAGTTGGCAGCAGAACCATCGTGAGGTAGTCGACGATACCGTAGCCGGATGTGAACAATAGGGTGGCCAGCATGATGCGCGGCTGCTCGCGAATCGCTCGGAGGAGAGGCGCCTCGCGTTTATCGGCGTCCTTTTCGCTTGGGCCGCAGTCCGTTTCAGGAAGATGGCACCGGAGAACGTAGGCAGCCGAGGCAATGACACCACCTAAGAGAAAAGGCGCGCGCCACGCCCAACCCGTGAGAGTGGCCGAGCTAGCAAATGTGGTTACGGACGCGGCGACACCGGCCGCTAGCAACATTCCGGCCGTAGAGCCCAAGTTCGCTACGCTACCGGCAAGACCG
>DATEME010000279.1:0-3772 GCA_035275865.1 Candidatus Acidiferrales bacterium
AAGGAAAAGGCCGCCCGGCGGGTGGTGGACGCCGGACGGCCCTTGCGGGATTGTGCTGCGTAGCTCTTTCAGCGACAGCGCTGGAGTTAGCGGGCGTTGGCGCTACTGAATGAGTAGATGAAACCCAACGTTGCCGTGCTCTGTTCCTTCACGAAATCGTTCCCACCCTTCTGGAAAATCGGCGAGCTCGCGAAGTCGTAGCGGTATTCCCCTCTGACCTGAAGACCGCCGGTCAGGTTGTAGGAGTAGGTGCTCGTTGCCTCTTGAGCATGATTTGCGCCCAAGCCAGTGTAATCTTGCGGGTCTTCGTAATATTCGTAGCGAAGCGCGAAATAGCTCTTCGGACCGATCGTGTATTTAGCGTAGCCGGCAGCTCCCCACCACTTGGAAAGCGGACCTGCCTTGACGCATGTCACGTTGCAGGACCAGGGCTGCGGGCCGAACCCGTAATCACCATTGACCGCGAAAGCCCACTTGGCGTTTGGAGCGTACGAAATCACGGTATCCGTGATTTGCTTCCAGTCATTGATCGTACTCGTGCTCGTTGGATACGCGTCAATCACGGGGCCTGCCATATAGTTTTCAATTACCGACCACTTGGCATTCGGAGTCAGAGCCAAGCTGCCGCCATACGTGAGGCCGGAGCTGTACCCAAGGCCGGACTGATGCGAGATGACGGTATTGTTCCATCCGTTTACGAGATAGCCTGTGAACGACACCTTGGGGTTGAAAACGTACTTTGCGCTTGCGCCAAAGTGATCGAACGGAATGGCGTAGTAGAAGAGAATGCTTCGCGAATAGTTCCAGTTGCCGCTGGTTTCGATGACCTCATTGCCAATCGGAGTCACAAACTTACCGACATTGATGGTGAGGCCCTTGCCGATTGGCGCGAGATATTCGCCGTAGGCTTCCTTTATGTAGAAGTTGCTTCTATCAGTGAGGTTATCCGAGAGGTTCACAATGTAGGCAGCTTGCCCGTAACCGGCCGAAACGTGGTAACCGAAGCGGCTGTCCGTCGTGCTGGAGTCCGGCGCTTTGTCGACGATGAGTTCGGCCATATTGAGACCGAAGCCGTTCGTAAAACCGTCGAATGGGCGCAAGCCGCTGAAATTTGAAAACGGATGATCGTTGTTATAACCGTAGTACGTATCGATCACGCCGCTGAGGGTCGTGGGGCCGAGCAGACCAGCGAGAGTCACTTTACTGGCGTCTGCCGCGGGCGCAACTGCGGGTACCTGCACGTAGGAGGCGTTCTGCACAGACGGCGCAGCGTTCTGCGAGGCCTTTAGCACAGCAATCTGCTGCTGGAGCGCCTCCATCTCCTTTTGAAGATCGTCCAATTGCTGCTGCGTGGATTTCGCCGGAGCCGCAGACGCGGACGCAGCGGAAGAATCCGCCGGCGATTGCATTGCAGACTGCGCCTGACCTAACGGGGCCAGGCACAAACTAAGACTCAAAGCCAATATGCCCGTGGCAACACCCGAAGCATTCCGTAATAAAGATTTCATTGCTTCCTTTCTCCCTCCCAGCCGCGTTTAATGTCGGTTGTTTTGTGAACCGCGACGGTGTGCAAACAAACTACAGGCGTGCCGATGAAGGGTCAAACTCAGAAAATCTATGCAATAGATTGAAAGCGCCGATGTGCATCTTTATTGAATTTTTATGCCAGCGATTCTGTTTATGGAACGAAGCAGGATTATTGATGGGCAGTGGCATCGGGAATGCCAGAGTGAGATCGTCTGAGGAGAGAGCCGGCGCAAAATTCGCTTTGCGCGGTGCGCGAGGAATCGGCAGTTAATGGTGAGCGACGAAAAGCATCAGGCCGAAGACGATAATCGGAATGAGAGCCATCAGCACATAAAACAACGCCCGGCGAATCCACGGTGTCCGGCGCTTCGTCCATTCGCGGAGCTCGGGGCGTTCCGCCACTCCGACCTGATCCTGGTGCTGGAGATCGTGGGCGAATTCGCGCGCCGTGGCGTAGCGATTCTTGGGGTCGCGTTCGAGCGCGCGATAGATGATTTCCTGGAGTTGAGGAGAGATGGAAGGTTCGAGTTCGCGCGGCGGAACGGGATTGTTTAGAAGACGATCGTTCATAATCGCGAACGGGTTGGGTCCCTGGAACGGCGTTTTTCCTGTGAGCATTTCGTAAAGCATCACACCGAGCGCGTAAATGTCGCTGCGAGCGTCGCCCCGCTTGCCTTTGACTTGCTCGGGCGAGATATAGTCCGGCGTGCCCATTACATTCGAGAGCTTAGCGAAAGTAAGACGACGCGCGCCTTCCTGTCCGGCAATGCCGAAATCGATAAGTTTGATCCGATCATTGGCATCGACCATGATGTTTTCGGGCTTCAGGTCGCGGTGAACAATGCCATGCGTATGGATGTAGTAGAGCGCGTCGCAGATCGCGACGGTAAGACGGACGGCGCGGTCGGTGGGCAGCTTTCCCTTTTCGGTGAGTATCTGGCGAAGCAGCCGCCCGTCAACCCACTCCATGACCATGTAGAGTTGGCTGCGTTTTTCGTCGTCGAAAACTTTCATTACGCCCGGATGATCGAGCGATTTGCCGATAGCTTCTTCGCGATGGAAGCGGTCGAAAAGAACGGGATCCATTTCCATTTCGGGATGAGGCACTTTGATGGCGACCTGGCGGCCGTCCCGAATGTCAGTGGCACGAAAGATCGAAGCCATGCCGCTGCGGGCGGCTACGCCTTCAATCTTGTAGTGGTCCAGTTGTTCGCCAGGATGAATCGGATTCCTCGCAGGGGAGCGTCAGGCAGGAACTACGTTGCCTGGCATCAAGGAAGGCGATAAGGCCGTCCGCGGTACATGCCGACGCGCTCCACGTTTCGAATGCGGATGATCAGTGCGCTGATATTATCGCCTCCGTCGCGCTCGTTCGCAAGATTCACCAGTCGCTCCGCCGCACTGTTTAACTCCGCGTCAGGTGTAAGAATCGCAGCCATTTCGGCGCCCTTCACCGAGCCGTGCAAGCCGTCCGAACAGAGAAGCAGCACATCTCCGGCGAACAACTGGTGCTCCGCAATATCAGGCTTGATGATGAGCTCGGAGCCAAGCGAACGGCTGAGAACGTGGCGAGTTTCGGCTCGCGCCAATTCCGACGAAGACAGAATACCGAGCCGGAATTGCTCGTTCGCCAAGGTGTGATCGCGCGTGAGCTGCACCGCCTGCCCACGTCGAACCAGGAAACAGCGCGAATCGCCCACGTGAGCGATTGTGGCGCGATCGTAGCGAAGGGCGCAGGCCACGATAGTTGTGGCCATATTCGCGCCGACGGCATGACCGGCATCGACGATTCTGGTATTCGCGGAAAGAATTAGGCGATTCAGGAGCGCGTGGTGCGATTCTCCCGCAAGAGAGGTCCGGAAACCTTCGAGAACGCATTCAACCGCAGTACGCGACGCAACTTCCCCGAGCTCCTGGCCGCCAACGCCATCCGCAACGGCGAACATCCATCCGTGCGAACGAACACGCTCCGGCCTATCCGGCTCGAAGAAGCCGAGATAATCCTCGTTGCCTACGCGGACACGGCCGACGTCGGAAATTTGGGTGAATTCCAGATCCATACCGAGTAGTGAAGGAGCTTTCGACCGAGTCTCTGCGGCAGCTGCACCCGTCGAAGCGTTGTGGTTGCCCACGTTCATTAGACATCATCTCCACGGAAACACAAGGGCGGACACCGTATTCGAACGGCGCCCGCCCTGTGCCGAAGCGATTGTAATCGTCAGGCCTTACTCGTGACGAGCGTGGT
>DATEME010000280.1:0-11941 GCA_035275865.1 Candidatus Acidiferrales bacterium
CCCGCCCCGCGTCCAATACGCCTACCTGCCGGTCGCCGGGTATGGTATGTTCGATTCATCTTACGGGGCGTGGAGGGAGTTCATGAAAAAGCTGATTCTCGCTGCAGCAGCAATCGGTATGGTCGCCCTGCCTGTTTTGGCGGCTCTCAAAGTTGGCGACAACGCGCCTGACTTTTCAGCCCGCGCGTCCTTGGCGGGCAAACAATTTGATTTCTCTCTGGCGGACGCGGAGAAAAAAGGACCTGTGGTCGTTTACTTCTACCCCTCCGCTTATACGCAGGGTTGCGACATCGAAGCGCACACCTTCGCGGAAAACAAAGACAAATTTGATGCCGCCGGCGCCACCATCATCGGCGTCTCCGGAGACAGCATCGAGCGCCTCGATCAGTTCTCGGCCGATCCGAATTATTGCGCCGGAAAATTCCCAGTCGCCTCGGACTCCGATCTGAAAGTCGCCAAGATGTACGATCTCTCGACCAACGCCGGCAAGCCCGGCGCGAAAGACGTTCGCGGCGTTGAGATCGGCCACGACTTCATTGAGCGCGAAACCTTCGTGATCGGCAAGGACGGCAAGATCGTCGCCACGTTCTCCTCCAAAGAGGACAAGCTTTCGCCCGCGCAGCACGTCGAAAAATCTCTCGACATCGTTGAGCACCTCAAGAACGGCAGCGCCTCCTAAATTTCAAACGACGTCGTCATCCTGAGCCCGTCCGCGAATGCGGGCGGGCGAAGGACCTCTCTTGGTTTTCGATTTGGTCGTTCCTTCCACTCGCCACCCATTATTCACTCGCCTTCCTCATCCTCACAGTTCACACGCATCCACTTCCTACTTTGCTTCGTGAGCGCGTGGCTGGCGCCGCAATGTAGCTCGGGTCCGTGTCTTTCGGGCCCGAAGCCCTTTTGCTGTCACCACCGCACCAAAAGAAAAGGCCCGGAGGGTTTGCCTCCGGGCCTTCATTTTGTAGCGCCGGCATCTTGCCGGCGGTCGTGTGTCGGGTATGAGCCTTAGTGCACCGGGCCGGCCATGGGGCGATCCTCGCCGCCACTTGGGCCGCGCTTGACGGACTGCACGGGCTTTTCGAATTTGCCCAGTGCAATTTCGAGCGCTTCTTCCGCGGTGCGGACGAAGTGAACTTGCACGCCGCCGAGCAGCTCTTCCGGCAGATCCTCCTTGACGTTGGGCTCGTTATCCGCGGGCAAAATCACCTCGTGGATTCCGGCCCGTTTCGCGCCGAGGACCTTTTCCTTGATCCCGCCCACCGGCAACACAATGCCGGAGAGCGAAATCTCGCCGGTCATCGCGACGCGGGGGCGAACCGGCCTGCCGCTCAACAAGCTGACCAGCGCCGTCACCATCGCCACGCCCGCCGACGGACCGTCTTTCGGGATCGCTCCCGAAGGAACGTGCACGTGCAAGTCGAGCTTGCGGAAAAAGTCCGGATCGATGCCGTAGCGATCGGAGTTTGCACGAACCCACGTCAACGCGGCTCGCATGGACTCCTGCATCACTTCGCCAAGATGCCCGGTCATCGTGAACTGCCTGCCGCCGCGCATCTTGCTGGCCTCGATGAAGACGATGTCGCCGCCCGCAGGCGTCCACACCAGCCCCACCGAAACTCCCGGCTTCTGCACCCGCTCTTCCACTTCCTTTTCGAGGCGGAATTTCTGGATGCCGAGCGCCTCGCGAACCACTTCCGGCGTAACAACGTGCTTCTCCGTCTTGCCTTCCGCGATGCGCCGCGCCTGCTTTCTGACGAGCGTTGCGATTTCCCGCTCGAGGTTGCGGACGCCGGCTTCTCGCGTGTAGTGGTGAATCAGCTCGTGCAGGGCTTCGTCTGTGAACTCCACGTGCTCGCCCAGCGTCAATCCATGTTCCTTCGTCTGCCGAGGAATCAGGAAGCGCTTGGCGATATGGACCTTTTCGTCTTCGGTGTAGCCCGGCAGCTCGATGATCTCCATCCTGTCGCGCAAAGGCTCCGGAATTGGATCCATCCAGTTGGCCGTAGCCACAAAGAGCACCTTCGACAAATCAAACGGCACGTCGAGATAGTGATCGCGGAACGTCGAATTCTGCTCCGGATCGAGCACCTCCATCAGTGCCGCCGAAGGATCGCCGCGGAAGTCACGGCCGAGCTTATCGACTTCGTCGAGCATCAGGACCGGGTCCATCGTCTCCGCCCGGCGGATGCCCTGGATGATCTGCCCCGGCAAAGCGCCGATGTACGTCCGTCGATGGCCGCGAATTTCAGCCTCATCGTGCATGCCGCCCAGCGAGATGCGGACGAACTTGCGTCCCATGGCCCGCGCGATCGACTTGCCGAGCGAGGTCTTGCCCACGCCCGGAGGCCCAACGAAGCAGAGGATCGGTCCCTTCATGCCCGGCTGCAATTTGCGCACAGCCAGGTAGTCGAGCAGCCGCTGCTTCACTTTTTCCAGGTCGTAATGATCCTCGTTCAAGATCTCTTCAGCTTTGGAGATGTCGATTTGATCTTCGCCCGTCGCGGAGGTTTTGTTCCACGGCAAGGACGTCATCCATTCGAGATACGTCCGCGAGACCATGTATTCGGCTGAAGCAGGAGTCATCTTCGACAGCCTCTTCAGTTCGCGGTCGCATTCTTTGCGAGCCTCGGCGGACATTCCCGATTCTTCCACCTTCTTGCGAAGTTCGTCGATTTCGGCCACGCCGTCGTCGGATTCGCCCAATTCCTTCTGAATCGCCTTCATCTGCTCCCGAAGCAGGAATTCGCGCTGGCTTTGGTTCACCTGTTCCTGAACCTGATCGTGAATCTTGCTGCGCAGTTCGAGGACTTCCTTCTCTTTCGAGAGTTCGCTGATCAGCATTTCCAGCCGCTTGCGAACGTCAAACGTCTCAAGCAGCTCCTGCCTGACCATCGTGTTCAGCGAAGGCAACGTTGCCGCAGCAAAGTCCGAGAGCCGGCTCGGCGAATCGAGGTTCATCACTTCGGTTTGCAGATCGTCCGAAAGCTGTGGCGAACGCGCCACAACCTCGCGGAAGAGCTCTTTCACGTTGCGCTCGAGCGCCATCAACTCTGGATCGCGCTCGTCGTCCAGGTCGGGTTGAATTTCCGCTCGGGCGCGCAAGAAGGGCTTAATGCCAAGAATTTCCTGAACGCGGACGCGGTCCAGGCCTTCCAGGAACGCAACGACGTTCCCGTTGGGCATGCGGACCATCTTGTGGACCTTGGCAAGAGTGCCAACGCCGTGCAAATCAGCGCCAGTCGGTGACTCTACACGCGGATCGAGCTGTGCCACGACGCCCAGATACTTCTCGCTTCCGGTTCCGAGCGAGTCTAATAGCGCAAGCGAGCTTTCGCGTCCTACCGGCAAAGGCATCACCGCGCCGGGAAACAGCACGGTGTCACGCACCGGCAGTATTGGCAGCTCGTCTGGAATGATTCGTTTTGGCTTATTCACATTGTCCCCCTACTACTTCCGGCCAACCGACAACAGCGTAAATCGACCGTCTAAAGCGTTAGATGCAGGAAAAGGGGAAAAGACTTCTATGTCTCTGAGAGTCACTTAACAAATATGAGCGTACAAGACTAAATCACCTGAATCAAGCCTTAGTTGTCCCCATTTTATGCCCAAAACATCTCCCAAAACGTTGTAAGGAAGCACCTTACGTTTCCTTGAGGCTGGCAAATTCCTCCTGAACCATGCGAATTGCGGCCTCGTGATCGGCTATTTTCCCGTCAAGTTGCGCATTTTCTACGGCTTCCAGGATCTCGCGAAAGGCTGGTCCCGGCAGGAAGCCCATGGATTTGAGGTCCTCCCCAGTCAGTAAGCGGGGTGGACGGACCTCCTCAGGCGGCGTCGCTTCAATGAAATGGCTGGTGAAATTATAGTTTTCCAGGTTGCCGTGACTGGAAAGGCAATCCAGCCTATGCAGCTCCAGATGCTCCTCGAAGTGCTCCTGGCGAACGAACTTCTTTAGCGTTGCGGGCTTCATGTTCAATACATCTTTGAACTTCATGTGGTTGGCGACAAGAGCCGCTATCTGGTCAGTTTCCTCGTTTGAGAACCGTAACCTGCGGCAGATCGCTTCCGCCATGCGGGTACCGACCTCGGCGTGCTCGTTAAATCTAATGCGGTCACCAGTTACTTCAGGCGGCGCGAAGGTGGGCGGCTTGCCGACATCGTGGAGAAGCACGCCCCAGGCAAGAGTCGGCGGGCAGCCAGCCGGGAGCTTTTCCAACATGAGAAGCATGTGGATCCAGACATCGCCTTCCGGGTGATATTCGGGTGGCTGCGCAACTCCTTTCATTCTTGAGACTTCCGGGAGCAGATAGATGAGCAGGCCAGTTGAATCGAGCAGCTCGAAACCGCGGCGGGCGGCGCCCTCGGTAAGGATTTTGGTCAGTTCGTCGCGGAGACGCTCGGCGGAAACCTGGGCAATTAGCGCTGCAAGTGCAGCAATAGACTTGACGCTATTGCGCTCTATAACGTAGTTAAAACGCGCAGAAAAGCGCACTGCGCGCAGCATCCGGAGCTTATCTTCGCTAAACCGCACCACCGGGTCGCCAATGGCTCGGATTACGCCCACCTGAATGTCTTTTCGGCCGCCGACGAAGTCGAGGACCGTGTCGGTTCCCGGATCGAGCAGGAGGCCGTTGATGGTGAAGTCGCGGCGGCGGACGTCCTCTTCGGGAGACTTGGTATACGCGACGCGGTCGGGATGGCGGCCGTCGGTATAGCCGATATCGGAACGGAAAGTGGCGACCTCGACCTGCGTCGGATTCTCCTGAACCGAATCGTCGAGGACAATGATTACGCCAAACTGGGCACCGACGGGCAGGCTGCGGGGGAAGATTCGCTGGACGACGTCCGGCGTGGCGTCGGTGGCGACGTCATAGTCGGCAGGCTCGCGGCCGAGAATAATGTCGCGCACACAGCCGCCCACAAGGTAGGCCTGATAGCCCTTCGCCTTCAGGGTGGCGCAGATTTGTTTCGAGAGAGATTTGCCATCCATAAGCCGCTAGGCTCGATTCTCCGTGACGCGCAGCAACAGGCAGGTGATGTCGTCCTGCTGGCGCGCGGTTCCGACAAATTCATTCAGATCACCCATTACTCGATCCCGCATATCGGCGGCGCTCATGTTGGGCAGGCTGCTCAAGAGCGCAAGCAAGCGCTCCTCGCCGAACTCGTCGCCGTCGTCATTTACGGCGTCGATTACACCGTCTGTGAAGATGAAGAGCAAGTCGCCCGCTGCCAATTGGATGCTCCCGCACTCGTAGCTGGGCTCATGGCCGCGAAAGAGCGGCAGGCCCAGCGGCGGGCCTCCGTGTTCGAGCCGCTCGACGCAGTGCGACGTATGAATCAGAAGGGGCGCATTGTGGCCTGCGTTTACATAGCGCATCAGGCCGGCGATCGGGTCGATTTCGGCAATAAAGGCAGTGGTGAAGCGGCGGCCTTCGAGGTTGTGCGCGCGGGCGTAACGATCGAGGCCGATGACATTTTCTTCGAGAGTTGCGGACGTGCCGGCGAGCGCGCGTAAGCTTGCCTGGAACGTAGCCATCAGCAATGCCGCGGGAACGCTCTTTCCTGCTACGTCCGCTACGGCGATTACGAGCGGCTGAACGCCGACTGCGTTCGAAGGGCGAAGGAACGCGTCATAGCAATCGCCTGCCACGGTATTTTGCGGACGCGTGGCGAAGGCTATATCTATGCAAGGAACTTCCGGTGCTTTGTCCGGGACGAGCCACTGCTGGATTTCGCGCGCGATTTCGAGGTCGCGTTTTAAGGTGACGCGGTCGGCCAACTCAAGCGTCAGAATCAGAAAAAGCAGCACGGAGCCGAACCACGAGACGCTGATGCGAGTTAATCCGCCGCCCACATGAATGTCCGTGGGAATCAGAATGACGATGATCGCGAGCAGCAAGAGGACGCGGCGAGCGGGGCTGAGTTTCATCAGCATCGCCTGGAACAGGCCCCAGCTCACGCGAAATGGCTTTTTCCATCGCTTCGGTTCGCGGTCGATTTCGTCCCAATCGACATCGTGTGAGAAGAGGCCGTAGCTGGCGCGGGCTTCGGAGAGGAATTGATCCCAAAGCTGCTCAAGTTCAAAGCCGCCGCTGACGCGTTCCCAGAATCCGCGCACACGGCGGCCGCGGTTGCGGATTGCGGTGATCGCGGCTGTTTCGCGGACGGCCATGAGGCGATTATACGAGGATAGAAAGCCGAGTGGTGGAGTTGGTTTAGAGATGTGGGAGTCAGTAGCCGGTACCCACGCTCTGATCGACTTGCCGGACTCTACTTGGCTCACGCATCGGTCGACGCGCGCTTAGTCAGGATGCCGTTTTGGTTTTGTGAGTTGAATTTGCCTTTCATCGCTGCGGTATGTTCCGCGCTTCACAGCAGGCACGTGAGATTTCTGCTCAATCAGGCAGCCTTTGAAGTTGCGGCTGCGTTAGGAATCAATTTTTCAACTTGAACGACATGTCTACGGTTTGCACTGTCTCGATGGGCTTTCCGTTTAGCAAGGCGGGCTTATAGCGGAATTCGCGCGCGGCGTCGATGGCGGCCATGACCAGCAATGGCGGTCCGCTTACCAAGCCGACGCTCCGCACTATCCCGTCTACACCGACCACAACGCGCAGCTCGACATTCCCCTCCACGTGGAGCTTTCTTGCTTTCTCGGGGTAGACAGGATGGACAGAGTGAACGAGTTGGCAGGGATCAATCTGGCCAGGTGATGAGAAGACTGGTCCACCTAGCTTTTCCGGCGGCTTGTCGGCGAGTCTGTGAGCCTCCGGCGCAGCGGGACCAGCGTCGGGTAACGCCGTTGTCGCTAGGGTGTCGGGTGCTTTCGACACGTTCGCGGAGGGCGCAGACTCGACTGGGGCTCGCCCCGGTTGAGCGCTTTGTGCGGATGTCTCAGACGCCTGCTTGGCGTCGTCTGACGGAGGCGGACGCGACGAAGGTATGCTTACGGGCTGCTCTGCGGTGGCCGTGCGCTGGCCAGGGTCAAGATGAATGGAAGCCAAGCTCTCGCGCGTAACAGAAGAATCGGCGGGCACGGCTGGAGGTTCGGTCGTCGCCTGAGTCGGTCTGCTTGGCCGGCTCCGCGCCTCGGCAGCTGGTCTTTGAAGATTGTTCTTGTCCCCGTTTTCGGCCAGAACTCCAGCCTGCCTCGTGGTGGGCGCAGGCGCGCTCAGTTCGGGTAAAGGCACCGTAGAATTCACCGCCGGGGCGTCTGCTGCATTCGGTACGCTCGCCTGATCGCCAACTATTTTCGAGGGCGCGGTCTTGCGAACCACTGACGGCTCGCCTCCCTCTACAGGCGCCCTGCTGCCGGTTTTCGGATGTCCGCGCAGGAAGCCGTACCCGACCCCGAGTCCGGATCCGAAAATCAGCACTGCGGCAGCAGTGATTAGCAAGGAGACAGTGAGACTCGAATAAGGCGACCGTGCTCTCGCACTCGTCCGGCGCGGAACTGCGTACTCGGCGTGGTCTGCCGGTAAATCAGCGGACTCGCAGGCAGTCGGAACTGGCTCATTCGGAATTCCGTCAGTCGAAATTGGATCAGTCGGAATGGCGTCAGTCGGAATTGGGCCGGGCGCAACCGGGCCGGGATCGCCCGGCGCACGCTCTGGTTCCACCACCGGAGAGGGAGTGTCCTCGTCTGCGGCAACATGCGGATCGCAACCAGCGAGGAGCCTTGCCACGAAAGCGGCGGCCTCCCCAACTGGGGAAGCCGGTAGTTCAGGACTCCCATGCAGCTCACTAGTGACCTCGTTCGTCGTTTCCGTGGCTTCGGTCTCCACTGGCGCACTCTCTGACTGCGGGAAAGACTCGAGGGCTAGCAACTCCGCGATCCGCTTCCGTGTTTCTCCGCAAACCATCGGTGAACTCGATTTCTAATAGTTTCCGTATCCCCTAGCGTGACGAACAAGTGGTATTGGGATTGGGGTAGGAGTCGGAGTTGGGACCGGGACTGGGATAGGAGTGGGGGTCGGCGTCGGGACCGGGATTGGGATTGGGATAGGAGTGGGGGTTGGCGTTGGAGTCGGCGTCGGAGTTGGTGTGGGCGTCGGAGTTGGAGTTGGGACAGGAGTGGGAGTTGGCGTTGGCGTCGGAATCGGAATTGGGATAGGAGTGGGAGTCGGCGTTGGTGTTGGCGTTGGCGAAGGAGATCCGACATTGGCGCGGCTGGGACCTCCGCTGTGATGGGTAGCAATAATCACGGCCACGACAGCGGCTGCGGCCCCAATGATGAGGACAGTCCGTAGCCGATGCGTTTGGATGGCGCTGACGGGCCGCCCCAGAATTGGTTCGCCGGGGATCACCGCGGTTACTACCTTATCTTCTGGTGGCGCGAGACTGGTCGACTGCCCGGCTCGGAGCGCGAGTGAAGTGTCCCCCTCCAATGCCACAATCTGCACGTTGCCTCTGGCACAGGACACCAAGGCGGACCCGTCGCTTGTGCGCCGAACCGTAGCCGACGTATTGGAAAGAGAGTCGGGCGGCACGGTCACCACATAATCGCCGGTGCGCACCCCGAGATTTGAACGTTCAGCGAGCGTATCGAATCCCACGGTTCCGACGTAGAGTTGAGCGGCATATTGGGAACTATCGCTGAAGACAATCTGAGTAAGCGGGCCAATCTCGAACTCACCTCGCCCGCTGACCGATAATTTCGCTGTACCGTTTTCGTTTGTCGTAATTGTGTCGCCTGCGTACAACAAGGATTGCGTCGAGACGGCTGCTCCGTTGACGTCCACCCCTCCGATCGCCGTCAGCGAGCCCAGAAGGTTTCGCGCGTTTCGTTGGGGCATGCCGCGCGCCCACGCGGAAGCTGACAGGAAAAATGACATTACGGCCAGAAACAACCCGATTGATAGAGGGGACGGCATCGCCGCAGCAGCACAGCCCCCCTTTTTAAGCCAGTTGTCACTCCTTTTCCTCATGGCACACCCCGTTTTCCGGCCGGCGGGCTGCGCCGTTCTACCGGTGCTTACATTCATCCCAGTCTGCAGGATGATATGAATACGCGGGTCCGCATATTCGGTCATTACCGGAAAACGAATTAGGTGATTTACTGGTCCTAAGGTAAATGCTGTAGGCCCGAATCAATCGGCAAGCGGTTTCGCTCCTCCGGAGCTTACGCAATCCGGTGCGACAGGACATTTTCGAGCAAGGATGCTATGACCTTAGACGTCGTTCGTAAGCAACTGAAAACGGCAACCCTCATTTCTGTCGCGAATTGCCAGAATCAAGAACGGACGTAACTTCATGGAAACAAATGAAAGGAGGAGTTCTGATCGCAATGGCCAACCGGGGAAAAGCTCAAAAGAAGAACAAGCGGTCGCCTGACACACAATGCGAAGGGCACGGGCCCTGGATCATCCTTTGAACGTTTTCTGGGCTTGGGGTGTTCTTCCTCTCCGCCAGAAAACGCCAATGATGACCCAGTCGCCGGGATTGGCGAGGACCCTAAACCCTAAATTCTTGTTACGGCTTCGTTGTGCTCCCCGCGCCGCTCGGATGCGCAGGCGTTGTATGCGGCGCCGAAGAAGACGGCGCAGTGGTCGAAGACGTTTTCGCCGGATAGGTCGAATCGTAAAGCGAGATGATCGGCTGGGTGATATTGACCTCGGGAGCTGCCCAAACAACGGTGCTCTGCTGCGATCCGCCGTCGATCACCATGGTGTAGCCGTTCTCTTTTGCGTACTTATCGACGACTTGAACCATTTTCGATCCGATCTCCTGCACAAAATCCTGTTCGCGGGCGTTCATATCGTCCGAGAGGTCCTGCTGCTTCCGCTGGCCGGACTGCGTGAACTGATTGATCTGCGTCTGGATGCGAGCCTTCTCGTCGTCGCTCAGGGTATTTTGTCCTGTGCGAAGCTTCGTGTTCAGATCGTCGATCTGCTTCGAGATATTCGCCAACTCCTGCTGGCGCGGCGCGAATTCAGTCTGCAGTTGGGATGCATCCTTCTTTCCTTCGGCGGTGCCAGCAATGGCACCCTGAAAATCGATCACACCGATTTTGGCCGGCGCATCGGCGGCCTTTGACGCTGTCTGCGCTCCCGCGATCGACGAGAACGCAAGAGCCGCAAAAACTGGAATTACAAATCGCATCTTCAACATTCTGACTCCTTCATCTAAATGTGGCGCTTAAACGCGAGTGCGGGATTATAGCTTCGGACGCGGAAGCCGGTCAATTCAAACGGCAAACAAAGTACAACGAAACCGTGTTCCCGTCCACGGCAAATCCGAGCAGGCTTCCGGCGTCTATGCCCCGGTCGGATGCTTAGACGCAGTCCGGGGTTGGCCGGTGAGAAACAATTTTCCATTTCTAGTCGCGGCATCAATAGGGCAGTGGAATCAAGAGAACGCGATTGTTTTCCGAATCCACCAATACGGCCACGTTCAGAAGCGGATCGATATCGACTGTCTTCGGGCCTAGAGGAGCGGTCGGCGAAATCTGCGACCCCACCAGACCGATCGTGTCGCGAACCTGCGGCGCCGTACATGCGGGCTGGCCTGCGAGAGGCGGACACACATAGTCGAGAACCGAGAGCGTACCCGTTGCGCCGTTCACCGTGGCGATGGTGCTCGTCTGCGAATTGTATGCAATCGACGACGGGTTGAAGCCGCCCCGCACCGTCACAGGAACGAATGTGAGCGGATCGACGATCACAATGTTGTTATTCAAGCTGTCCGATGCGACGAAAACGTGGTTCAAGGAATCGTAAACGATGCCTGCGGGCTCGATGAGGCCTGTGGTTCGGCCGACGACGAGTTCTAACGAGGTATTCAGGAAATCGATAACGCTGGTCTGGGCCGCGGACGCAATCGCGGCATACGTCAACGAGGGATTCGGGTTGTTCACCGGGTCAAACGGATCAAATGACGGCGCAATTGCCACGTCGCCGGGCGTCTGATCGACGGGCTGCGGTGTTCCGGGATTGCCAATTGAAGCGGCGGAAGTAGCCGTCGGCGCGGTGACGCTACCGAAAGCTACGTCGCTGTTTGCAGCACCAATGTTGGTATCCGTGACGATGAACGCGTTTGTATCCTGGTTGAACGCGACACCTGCCGGCCCCGTGCAAACAGTGGTCGACGCACATCCGGGCACTGCTGGAGGAGCATACGGCCCGGGCATGTTCACTCCGGAGTAGTCGACGAGCGAGAGATCGTTGCTGTCATAATTGGCTACTACAGCCAGCCCGAGGCGAGAGTCGACGGCCACCCCTCTTGGATTCAGATGCGCAGGAAGCGGACTGCCGACGACTCCGACCGGTCCAAGAGACTGCGGAGACGAGTTCGACGGCGGCGCAATAGATACAAGCGAAATATTCCCGCTGCCCGAGTTCGTGACTACTGCAAGATCATGATCCGGGTCGATGGCAACTCCGGCAGGAGCCTTGCCAACGGAAACGGCTTGAACGATCGTGAGCGGCTGGACGTTTGAAACGGTACCCGCTGTATTTTGTACCTGAACGGCAAAGCGTCTCGCGGAAACGAGAAGACTCGCCGGCACACTCGCCTGAATCTCGCGCGAGTTCACGATGGCAGCGCCAGCGACGGGTGTTCCGTCCAACAGGACCGTCGAGCTGGCATCGAAGCCCATCCCGTTGATTGTGAGCGAAAGCGGCGCCGCGGAAGTGAACGCGATTGACGGGTTCGATTCCAGGATCTGAAGAGGCTTTGGACTCGACGCGCCGAGCGGGATAAACGCGACCGTGCCCGCAGCCGTATTGGCGATAAGAGCTTGGTTCGTGGCGGGATCAACCACAACCGCGCTGGGCGCGCCATCCTGGCTCGTCAGGTTCGCCACGGTCTGAAGCACGTTGTGATTTCCGAGGTCGACGATCGAAGCCGTTCCCGTGCCTTCGGAATTTATGGCGATACCGATGTCTTGCAGCGGGTTCACTGCAGCGGCGCTTTCCTTGGGCAGTGTAAGCGCGACGCCGAA
>DATEME010000281.1:0-3344 GCA_035275865.1 Candidatus Acidiferrales bacterium
CGGCGACGTGCGCCGATAAGAGCGACAGTTCTTCGTGAAGATCGGGCCTGCGATGGACGCGAACGACTAATTGGAGCCGGAGATCATCGATTGTTTGCTGAAGATTGGCCAAGGTGCAGCCGCGCGTCGGGCTCACTTGCGACCTCGTTAGGCCGTGCTCCCTTGGCCGATCTTACCTGGATTGTCGATCGCCCCACAGGGTCGTGTCGCGGCGGCAGTATCATCAGCGATCGGGCGGCACGCCCCAGCTTGCAGTGAGGCAATCACAATGTCGGCTTCTCGGAAACTCTCCCCGATACCCGCGGTTTCGGGAATGGCTGGAAACGGCGTGCGCCGTGAAAAGGCGGCGCTTTCCAGATCCTATGGGGCGACAGGCGCGGTTCCGTTAAGGTTCCGCCGCTAAACCGTGAACTTAACGGAGACCGGGATGTCGACCTCAGCACTGATCGCGCCTGCCGCCCAGGACGAGATTGCCACGCTTTTTGTCGGGTTTGAACTGAGCAAAGCGACCTGGCTGATCGGCTTGTATTCGCCGCAGCTCGGCAAGACCATCAGCCGTTACAAACTTGACGGGGGTGATATTAACGCCGCCCTGGAACGGATCACGGTTGCCAGACTCCGGTTGGAAAAACTCGGTAAGCCGGTCCGCGTGGTATCGGTTTACGAAGCCGGGTACGACGGATTTTGGTTGCACCGCCGGCTGACGGCGGCCGGCATCGAGAACCGTGTCGTCGATGCCGCCAGCATTCCGGTGGAACGGCGTTCGCGACGGCGCAAGACCGACCGTATCGATCTCGAGCTTCTGATCCGCATGCTGCTGGCGTTGGAGCGCGGCGAGACGCGCATCTGCCGGGTGGTTCAGGTGCCGACCCCGACAGAAGAGGACGCCAAACGCGAGCACCGCGAGCGGGCCGTGCTGGTGAAGGAGAAAACAGCCCACACCAACCGCATCGGCGGGATTTTGATGGCCTTGGGAATCCGCGGCGTCAATCCACACCGGCGCGATTTCGTGCAGCGCCTCGACGGTTTGATGACGGGCACCGGCGAACCATTGCCGGCACACACCAAACAAGCGCTGGCCCGCGAGCACGAGCGACTAATCCTGGCTGAACGCCAGATCAAAGACATCGAACGCGCGCAGGCAAGCGCGATCAAAGCCGTAGCGACGCCGCAGAGCGTCGCGGAAGAAGGAGGTAGAGCAGAGCGCGGTGGTGCCCAAGCCGCGGCATTGGTGCGCCTGAAAGGCATTGGACAAATCAGCGGCGTCCCGCTGTGTCGGGAAGTATTCTATCGTCACTTCAACAATCGCCGCGAACTGGCCAGCTATTTTGGCCTGCCGCCGAGCCCCTACAACAGTGGCACGATGCGCGTTGATCAGGGCATCAGCAAGGCCGGTAATCCCCGCGCACGCCGGCTTGCTATCGAGATCGCCTGGCTGTGGATCCGCCACCAACCGAACAGCACTTTGAGCAAGTGGTTCGCTCAGCGCGTCGGCGAGGCCAAGGGACGCATCCGACGCATCGCTGTTGTGGCACTGGCGCGCAAACTGATGGTCGCGCTCTGGCGCTATCTCGAAACCGGATTGATCCCGGAGGGCGCTGTTATGAACGCCGCATCATAAGGGATCGCCCAAAACGCGGGCGCCTCGGAACGCCTGCGCCCTGGGTCGGTGTGTGACCGTGCACCCACTTGGCTCATTGCCGCTTTTCCAGATTGGTCCCACCGTCCGGTCTCTCGGCCCGCTGAATGCGGGATTATGGTCACGGTCCCGAACGACCGAACCGGAGATAAGTTGATGCGGTCTTTGCCGCAATGACAGAACCGAGGCCGCCCGGCGCACTTGCCGCTGTTTGCTGCAATCACGAATGACCCGTTGATCATGCCGACGCCGTCACAACTTCCGCAAAAATGCAGTCCGCGATGCTGAAAATTTCCGCTTGACACCAATGCCCCAGATAAGTGGGTGCAAAGCCCACCCGGCGATTCGCTCCCGCCGGAAGCAATCGGAGCAGTCATGGAGGTAACGAAATGGCTGAAGCTTTCGAATAGCGGTCACGAGTTGGTGACCGCGCGAGTGTGCAGGCCGCAACGCGAGTGAACGCCGAGCAAGCCTTACATGACGACGGCTTGGTCAAGGGGTCAAATCACGGGGAGATCGAAACGTCTCCAGCTGCTTCGGTATCCAAGGTCCAAGCCCATTTGCGCGACGCGGCCCGTTTCCGAGCACGGTCAACCTCACATGCGGTCGCCGCTCATAGCAGCTGCACCAAGATCCCGCTTTCGGCGGACAGGGCTCAGGAAGACGCGAACCATTCTCGAAAGCGGCATTTCAGGCCATGGCTTGCTACGGTTCGTCTACCTGGATCCGCCAGGACTGATCAGGTCCTGGGAGATGACGGGATTACGCTGGTGTATTCGTTAGGCAACCTTCATCGTAACGCCTTCGATAACGACACCGGCGGTCACGTATTTCCAGAGCGCGACCAGGAGCTTTCGCGCCAATGCCACGATGGTTGTCTTGCGCAGGCGGCCCCCGTTGCGGTTTACCCGTTCGTGAAACCAAACGCTGAGAGCTGAGCGCGGCTGATTGCGCAGCCATAGCCAGGCGAGCTGGATCGATGTTGTTCGCAGTCGCGAGTTGCCGGCTTTGGACACTCCTTGTTCTCGATCGACCGCGCCACTCTGCCAAGGTGTCGGGGCCAGCCCCGCATACGCCGCAATCTGCCGTCGGTTTTCAAAGTGTCGGAATAGCCCCTCCGACCAGAGTATGGCGGCGAATTCTGGTCCGATGCCTCTTATGTCAAGTAACATCGCTGCCGGCGCCGGCTTGGCCGTTTGTTTCTCAGCCAGCAACGCGTCCCGTGCGGCCTCCACGGTCTTGATCTGTTTGAGAAGAAGTTCAAGCCGATCGAGCTCACGGTTGACGAGCGCTTTAAGATGCGAAGGGAAGGCGCGGCCGTCGCCGGTTTGGAGTTGTTCCAGCCGCTGGCGCCGGTCGCGGCGTAGGGGCTGATATCCGGATACGCCCTGGCTGAATAAAAATCCTTTGATACGATTGACGTGTCGCACTCTCTCCGCGGTTAACGCTTTGCGCTCGCGGCAGAGGTGGCGGCGGTCTTCCTCGCCGGGAGTGGGCGCCTTGACCATTGCACAGACCCGAGGTTCGCCGCGTTTGTAGGCGAGCAGCGCTCGAACCAGCGTCTCACCATCGATCTTGTCGGTCTTTGCCCTCCGGCGCCGACGCGACGTTGCAATCGAGGCCGCGTCGACGACGTGGCTTTCGATGCCTTCGTAGCGCCCGGTGAATCCAAAACCCGTCGAGACCAGCCTCCTGTACAACGATG
>DATEME010000282.1:0-2076 GCA_035275865.1 Candidatus Acidiferrales bacterium
CGCGACGCCCCTTCTTGCCCAGCGTGGAGGGCGTGGGGGCGGTGATGCCGATCAAAGTCAGGCGAGCGCGCAGAGTGGACCGAAGATCACTGATCCGAAGGAAGCGGACGCCTTTAAAGCGTTTCTAAATGCGAAAGGCGACGACAAGAAGATTTCGACCGGTACGCAGTTTCTGGACAAGTACCAGAAGAGCGTTGCGGCGGCGGCAGTCGCGGATCAAGTTGTGGCTTTGGCTTATAAGAAATCGGACTGGCCGGCGTTCTATATGGCTTCGAATGATGCACTTACAATTAATCCGGATAATGTTGGCGTGCTCGCATTGACGGGATGGGTGATCGCGCGGAATTTCAAGAATGGGCAGACGAGTCCGACGCTGGATCAGGCTGAGGCAAACGGCAAGCACGCATTGGAGCTTTTGGCGACGATGCAGAGGCCGCAAGCCCTTAGTGATGAGCAATTTGCGCAGGTTAAGGCGACGGCGGCATCAGAGGCGCACAGCGGCTTGGGCTTGGTATACGCCAGGGAGCAGAAGCCGCAGGACGCGGCGGCGCACTTGGAGCAAGTGACGCAGCCGGATGCGACCGATCTCTTCATGCTGGGTGCTTCCTACGAGATGATGGGCAAGCATGTCGAGGCTGCTCAACAATTTAAGAAGTGCAGCGCGATGGGCGGCCCGCTACAGACGCCTTGCACTACAAATGCATCAGACACCTCTAAAGAAGGGCCTGACGTGGCCCAATAAAAGGGGCGCGCCAGAAAAAAGGCCCTCTCGGATGGACCGAAAGGGCCTAATTGGCACCTTAAAACCGCGTTAAAAGGCCAAATCTGGCCAATTTGGGCACGGTTGGCGCCTTAATTTTTACTTGGAGTTTAAGCGGCCGCGAGGTACTGCCACGCGTTCCCGTTTACCTTAACCTGGAAGACTCCGCCTTCATCCGCGTGGAGGAAGTACTCGCCGTCCGGAATCCGATGAGCGGTCTCAGAGCGAACCTTGCAATTGGTCCACCGCGACGGGCGGACGCTGCGGCCATGCAGGTTCTCCCCCTCTATGATCTGGAAGCCGAACTTGACGCGGTACCGGACGCCCGTAGGACGGGTCGGTACTAAAACTCCAGAACCAGTTCGTGTACGTGTTGTAATCTTAGCCATAGCAACCTATCTGATGCCTAGTATCAACAAAAGGTTCACCTGAGTCAAGGGTTTTGTGTTCGCCTAGTGTTCGTCTTTTTACTGTGTATGCTGTAGGGAGGGTGGAGGATAGCCCTTAGCCTGCGTACAGGATTTCACGGGATACGACAAAAATATTACAAATGGCGTGTTTGCGCTTCAGTTGTGCGCGACGGGTGCGCCGAAGCGAAGAGTGCCGCGCTGAAGGCCGACGGCTCTACGTCCAAACCTTGAGACGATTAGCGGGAGGCGATGCTCATGTTGTGGGCACCGGCGAAAATCGACATCGCAGTACTAGTGGTTTGCGGGATGAACCAGAGGTGGCGGAGGAAAAGATTGTGGCTGCTCTGCATTTTGAAGGCGACGTAGTCCATCACGAGCGGGCTTGCCTGGATTGCGACGTAAATCGCCGGAGAGCCGGCGAACGGACGCATCATGGGGTTGGATTCGACGTTGCCCGCAGCGATGGAGCGGCGCGTGGAGTATGCGTCGAATTCGGCTGCGGCGCTCGATGCGATTGACAGAGCGAGCCACTTGCGGCGAGAGGGAAGCGATTCGACTGGGACTTCGCGAACAGGCTTTATTGCGTTCTCTTCGGGGATGCGGATGGTGGAGAACGTCTGGGAGCGATAGGACGCTGGAACGGCCGACGCGGACGAGAGCGCCGGTGAGATTGCGGACGGCAAAGCGTCAAATGCGGCAGTACCGGGAAGCGCGATCGCTGCGTTCTGAGCCTGGATCGATGGCGCTACAGCGATGACGGCGGCCATTAGGGCTGACTTGCAAATCAGGCTGCGGAGCTGATTGCTGATCATTTCGAAATCCCTCAGTGTCGATCCGCTGCGGCGGACGTGGTTGCTTTCGACAATGGGAGATTACGAGCGGGGTCCGAAGCGCGCGATGGCGCGA
>DATEME010000283.1:0-2982 GCA_035275865.1 Candidatus Acidiferrales bacterium
GGCCGGCAGGTGATCTCTCTTTCCGGCGACGGCGGGTTCACGATGCTGATGGGCGACTTTCTAAGCGTCGTGCAGCTTCGTCTGCCGGTCAAGGTGGTCGTGTTCAACAATGGTGCGCTGGGCTTTATTGAGCTCGAGCAAAAGTCCTCGGGTTTTCTCAACACCGGCACCGAGCTCAACAATCCGAATTTCGCAGCCATGGCCGAAGCCATCGGCGTACGCGGGATCAGGCTCGAAGACGCCGGCGAGGTCGATGCCGGGATTGCCGCTGCATTCGCCCATAACGGGCCGGTGCTGGTCGATGCGGTCGTCAACCGCACCGAGCTCGCCATGCCACCCTCCATCACGATCGAAATGGCCAAGGGTTTCACACTTTACATGGTGAAAGCCGTGATCAGCGGCAGAGCAGACGAGGTCATCGACCTCGCCCGGACTAATCTGTGGCGCTAGTGGCCGGACCCGGATGGACGCTTCCTGTTGCGAGTCATACGATGAGCGAGATTGCTTCATCGCTGTGCTCCTCGCAATGACGAGCGCTTACGCTGTCATGCGAGTTTCCCACCGGCCTGCGGCCGAGCCGCCCTGGATGAAACCGGCTTGCTGTCATCGCGAGACGCCGTCAGGCGCCGTGGCGATCTCGAACTCGCGGCATCGAGATTGCTTCGCTGCGCTCCGCAATGACCACAGAGCCAAGCCGACGCAGCTTCGTACACCGAGGTTTCTTGTTAGCGGAGCGAAGCAATCTCACTGGGCGGCACTCCGGGACCAGTCGGCTGAGCCGTACCGCTAGTGTAGTGTCTCATAAATAGCTTAACACGCAGAGGCCTCGTTGCGGACCATCGCCTGGCGTGCTGCCTTGATCTTGCGCAGGATGTCCTCGCCCTTGGCGTGCCAGACGTATCGCTTGGCATTTTTGTTGCGCTCAGCGAGAAAGGCGATAATCGCATCCGACAGTTTGCCGACCGACGCGAAACTCTGCGCAGTGATGAAGTCGGTGAGATCGCGAAAGAAGCGCTCGACCAAATTCAGCCAAGACGAGGAAGTGGGAGTAAAGTGCATGTGGAAACGAGGATGCTTGGCCAGCCATCTTTTGACTTCGGCGTGCTTGTGAGTGGCGTAATTGTCGGCGATGAGATGGATGTCGAGAGTGGACGGCGTCTGGTGATCGATGGTCTTGAGAAAGGCCAGCCACTCCTGGTGGCGGTGACGCTTGGCGATGCGGGTGATCAGTTTACCGTCGAGGTAGTTCAGCGCGGCGAACAGGGTGAGCGTCCCGTGGCGGAAGTAGTCGTGGGTCTTGGTCTTGATGTGGCCGACCCCCAAGGGCAGACCCGGCTGGGTGCGCTCGAGCGCCTGGCACTGCGATTTCTCATCGCAGCAGAGGATCAGAGCCTTCTCCGGCGGATTGAGATAGAGCCCGATGACATCCCAGAACTTCTTCTCAAACTGCTTGTCCTTGGACAGCTTGAAGGTGCGCGTCAGATGCGGCTTGATGTCGTTGGCCGCCCACAAGCGCTGGACGGTGGCTTTCGACACGCCGGCCCTGCGGGCCATGGTCCGGCAGCTCCATCGCCCCAGCGTGGCGGGCGGCGTCACCACTTTGTCCAGAACCACGCGCATCGCCTCGAGTGGCACCGAGGGCTTACGCCCGCGGCCTGCGGCGTCCTCCAATCCGGCCAGACGGTTGGCGAGAAACCGCTGGCACCAAAGGTTGACCGTTACCCGCGATACGCCGACACGCGCGGCGATCTGGTGCTGCGACATCCCCGCCGCGCTGAGGACCACAATCTCCGCCCGTTGCCGGTCGCGCACGGCCACCGTCGTCGCGTTGATCCGGCGTTCCAACTCGCCGCGCTCTTCGCCACTCAATACAATCTTGCTGCGCGTCACCGCTTCCCCCAATTGCTCGGCCCGCAGCATGTCCAAAGACACCATGCCCTGTCAAGCTATTTCAGAGACACTACACTAGCCTGCGCACGAGCCGCAGCGCCATCCGATAACGGGCCGGCAAATCGAATTTCGCCAGGATGCTGCGCGTCAAAATCTGCTCCAGCTGGAGCCGCCACGACGATTTCGTCGCGCCAGTGATCGACGGGTTCCGCAAGCCCCGAATATTCGAGCTTGAGCAAATGCTCAATGATGTGCTGGCAAAGCGACTGTGCCGCGCGGAGATCGCTGCGTCCCAAATCCTCGATCTCCTCGGCAATGTGCTCGATGTCCAATGCGTTGCTGATCGCCGCTAGGCGACGCAACAGTTCCGCCTGCTGCTGTGTCCAGGCGTAAAAGTCTTCCTCGTACAGCAAGTCCGCCGTCACCGTCATCCTCCGAACCTAGCGTAACCACCATGGGAAGGAAAGAGCAGTCGAACGAATCCGGAACTGTGGTAAGCTGCCGCGGTAGGAGGACGTCTCGGCCATGGCTCTCGTTGGCTCGATATCGCAGCAGATCTGGGACATGAAATATCGCCTGAGGTCCCCCTCAGGCGAGGCGATCGACAAGACGATCGAGGATACCTGGCGGCGTATAGCGGCAGCGCTCGCCACGCCGGAGGGTGATCCCGCGCACTGGGCCGAGCGGTTTTACGCGGCGATGGCCGATTTCAAGTTCCTGCCGGCGGGCCGCGTCGTCGCCGGCGCCGGCAGCAGCCGGTCGGTCACTCTGTTCAATTGCTTTGTGATGGGCACGATCGCCGACGACATGGGCGGGATCTTCGCCCATCTGCGCGAAGCGGCCCTGACGATGCAGCAGGGCGGCGGGATCGGCTACGATTTCTCGACCTTGCGGCCGCGTGGCGCGCCGGTCAAAGGCGTCGGCGCCGATGCCTCGGGACCGCTGTCCTTCATGGATGTGTGGGACGCGATGTGCCGGACGATCATGAGCGCCGGTTATCGCCGCGGCGCGATGATGGCGACGATGCGCGTCGATCACCCCGATATTGAGGCGTTTATCGAGGCCAAGCGCGAACCCGGCCGGCTGCGCATG
>DATEME010000284.1:0-4763 GCA_035275865.1 Candidatus Acidiferrales bacterium
TCCGCACATCGGCAGGGTACACCTTGAGGTGCCGCGGAATACCGACTGCCCAAGCAAGTTTGCGAGCTGTGAGCCCCTGACGGAACGGCGCGCTCAGCCCATAACCGGCATCCGCCAACACGCAGCCAAAGCGCACACCGGTCGCGATGGCACGATCGATCTCCGCCAGAGCCATTTCCGGTTTCGTTCGTGCCGTTCGACATTCGGCCGGAACACCCGCTCGCTCCAACCGAGACCGCTTGCGCGTCCAACTCTCGGGAAGAAACAACCGCAACGCCAGTACGACCGGCACTTCGCCTCGCGACAGCGTCAGCGATACCAGGGTCTGGCAGTTCGCGGTCTTGCCCAGCGCTGACGCATATTGCGGAGCGACACCAACCGAATGCGTGCCTTTCTTGGGTATCGCAGTATCGTCGATTACCAGCACGGCATCGCTGCCGCCGACGAGCCTGTCTGCTTGGACAAGGAGTTCGGTTTCCACGGGCGTTGCGTCCCAGACCCAGGCCGCAATGAAGTGATGCAATTGATCGCATGCGCCGAGCGCAAGCCGCTTCGCCATTGGCTGAACGCTCTTGCGGTCGCCAGGACCGATTAGTCCCGACACGTAGAGCGGGCACATTTGTCGCCGTGCTTTGTGACCCAGCCGATCCAGAAATGGCTTGAGCCAACCTCCGAGCTCGTCTCTCCAATCCGACGTCCTGCCAGCCATGGTCGGCCCGTCCAAAAAGCCGGCCACCCATGAGTCACAGAAAAAGTGATTTGGGAATCTTGAGGGTTCTGTGAGGTCGCGTGGCGAGAACAGCCCGCTGTAAGGTCATGAGTGCGACCTCATAGAAGCCGAATTGAACGAAGCCGCTGCCACAGCCCGAGCCACGGCAGAAATTCAAGGCCAATAGTCTTCCAGGATCGCCAGCCTCGAACGCGTGCACAACCTGGCTGTTATGGCACGGATATTGCTAAATGAAAAAGTAGGTTTTTCTCCGTATGCGATGTCAATGGGTTTGGTGTGGCAAAAAGATCGCTCGCGACAACCGCTAGGTTAGAAGCCTGACTGGGCATGCGCAGCAGCTTGGAGGTGAAAGTCCTCCGCTCAACCTGATGGAGGTGAAGAGCTAGCAAAGTGCAAGGGCTATCGCCGCGAGGCGGGGTCTGAAGGAAGCACCAAGCAAATGCGCGAGTCGATGGACAAAAACCGGATGCAAGGCGCGAGTACCGGACGAGCGGGCAACGTACCGCGAAGTCCATATCCATCAACGGTGCGAAGCGTAGATTCGGCGACTGTGCGCGGAAGGCGGCTGAGCTTACCCCAGGAGATCTGCCCTGTGTCGCTGCGGCGACTGAGAGCGCCAGAGGCGGTCTGACCGCAGAGCAGAAGTCAGCAGAGGGCGTAATAGGTCATGTCGTCGGCAAGGCTAGTGAGGCACTCCAATGCCGAAAGGCGGAGGCAACGGATAGGCCGAGCCGGAACGGTGGCTGAAGGCCCGAACGAGAGGAGAGGCCAGTAGGACATGAATCTCGAAGGCGACAAGCGGCTGAAACTCCAGTTGAGACCGGACTTCTCATCGGCGCCGACGGGTGAAACCCGGCAGGCGGGACGAGGAGACATCGAATCGCCCTCGGCGGTGAGTGAACCCGAACGCCCAGCCAACACGTGTCGAATCATGGAGGAGGTATGTGAACCAGCAAACCTGAAGGAAGCATTGCGGCAAGTGCGGGAGCAACAAAGGTAGCGCCGGCGTCGACAGGATGACCGTCGATCAACTTGGCGACTACCTCAAGCAGCACTGGCCAGCCATTCGGGACCAATTGCTGAATGGGACCTATGAACCGAAACCGGTGCGACGGGTGGAAATCCCGAAACCGGATGGAGGAGGGATGCACGCACCGGGCATAATGGCACCTCATGCAGTTTGCGTTGGGGATGATGGGTGAAGATGAGCCGAGCTTGCGACCCATTTTCGCAGGCGTCGATCCACATTGTCGTCGATGGTGATTGCATATGGCGCGTTCCGCTTGCGCTGCGCCGCGGCGACGATACCACGTTCGATCCAGTAATGAACGACCCACAGGCTGACGCCGTATCTCGCACGCACCTGGCTGACTGCAAGCGTTCCTGCGGGAATCGACGGTGCGGGGATACGATGCTTGTATCGAAGCCAACGTATCATGCTGACCGTGAAGGGCTTCCCAGTTGAACTCGTCAGACCCTCGCCGTTGAGCCGTGCGACGATCTCTTTGTCATCATATCGCTCCGCCAGGGTGCGGATTTTAGCGACGAATGCTTCGGGATAACGAACCGCCTCTGCGCGGTTCGGCCGTCGACGTACCTCGATTGTTTCTGTTGCGCCACCCTGCCAGCGAATTTGCAGCCAGAGCAACTTCGGCTCCGGGCTTTTGAGGACCGTGATATCTCGGATCAGCAAGCGAAGGATGCGCTTGCGATCGCGCGCTGCGGTGGTTGAAGCGGTCCACAGTCGAGGGAAGTCTCTGGCGAGCTGCAGGATTTGCCGCTTTTGGTCAGCCGTAACAGTGCGCAGCTGTTGGCTCTCGAACTTGGCCAGCTCGGCTTGCAATTCGAGCAGCCGTCGCATGGCGTCGTTCCAACGCTGCTCGAGCGTGCTGGCGATCAGACGGTTGCTGGGGTCGACCGATTCATAGCGCCGTTCCGCCAAGTCGGCGTCGTAGCGAGCCCGCTCAATCCGCCGATGCCACTGTGCAGCAATTGCTTTGTCGCGTTCTTCCAAGCTGGTCAGCGCTTCGAGAGCGAGTTTGATGGTCAACGGTGTGACGGCGGTCAGCAGACGCTCCGCGATAGCATCGTCGAGCGGCTTGGACGGCACAGTTAGGCAGGCGTGTCGCGCCAGGGCTTCCCGGTGTTTCCAGATGCACTGATAGATCGGATACACACCGCCATTGCCGGTATAGCGCACGCCCAGACGCCGTCCACAAGTGCCGCAGATCAACAGGCCCTGCAGCAAACAAAGGCCCTCTCGGGCTGGTCCGGCGAGGACTTCGTCATTGGTGCGGTTCGCCGCCAAACGTCCGCGGTTGGCGAGGAATTGATCCCAGCTGATATATCCGGGATGGTGATCTCGAATGACAACGCGCCAGTCCTCCTGGGGCATGCGGCGCGACTGAGTGCAGATCTCGCCATTCGGTCCAACCTGCTTGCAAGATTGGTAGCGCCCGAACACATAGGTGCCGGCGTAAGATGGATTCGCCAAGATACCAAGCACTCGGGAATGGGTCAGTCGACCCCAGAGCAGCTTGCCATCCCAAGCACCGCCGTACGACCGACGCGGAAAGCGAAGGCCGAGATTCTGGAAGCGCTGGACCACGGCGTAGGCGGTACTCTCCCGCTTGAACAGTTCGAAGACGGTACGAACGGCGCCTTGCACCTCTTGGTCAGGGTCGAGCGCAATCTTGTCGTCGTCGAAAACAAAACCAACCGGTAGAGGGAAGCGCAGCTCACCTTTGTTCGCTTTGTTCAGCTTGCCCCCGTGGAGGCGCGCGCGGATGATGTGCAGCTCTGCCTGCGCGAATGTGCCCTTCATGCCGAGCACAAGCCCGTCGTTGAACTCGGCCGGATCGTAACATCCATCCTCGTCGATCACCAACGTGTTGGTGATCGCGCACAACTCGAGCAGGCGATGCCAATCCTGGTTCGAGCGCGCCAGCCGCGACGCTTCCAAGGAGAAGATCGCGCCGACTTGGCCCATCGCCACGTCGCTGACCAGCGTCTTGAAGTCCTCGCGATTGGCTATTCGCGCGCCGGACTGGCCGAGATCCCGGTCGAGGATGCGGATCTGTTCCGGATTCCAGCCGAGAGACTGCGCCTTGCTCGCCAAATTGTACTGGCGTTCGGTGCTCTCCTGATTGAAGCGGACTTGCCCCATCGTCGACTGACGAATGTAGATGCAGGCTTGGCGCGACAGATGGCGATCGGCAATCTTCGAGATCATCATGATCGGCTCCCTCCGCGTTGGATGGCAGCGCGCCTCCAGCAAGATAGGCTTCGATCATGTTGGCGAGGATGGCACCCGCCGCGGCGAAGTCGAGGTTTGCAACGGCCGGATCCATCTAATCGAGACTCTCGCGGCGGCGTAGAAGTTCGGCATTGATTGCGCAGATCTCGTTGAGCATCTCCTGTAGCTTGCGGAAGTTGGCAAGGAACTCCGCGACTTGGGCGTAGGCTGCATTCGGCACGTAACCAAGCCGCGGGCGATCGCCGGTTCGCGCAATTGTGGACAGATATCGCTTGGGGCCGTGTCCAGGTCCATCGGCGCAGTGACAGTTGGGTCGGCCGCAGCGCTTGTAGGTCTCGATCAGTGAACCACGCACGATCTGCTCGATCGGGGGCAGACCACGGATCAGCCGGTGGCGCCGTCTGCGCAGGGCTGCGGACGAAACATTTTGCATGTTCGCCGGACCGAATCAGATAGATGTCCGATTGATTCAGAACCAGAGTCATTGGTCAAGCTTCACGGTGCGCGTCAGCGAAGCGACGAGTTGGTCGAGCGCCAACAGACCGGAGGCATCGATGAGCAGCGCCTTGCCGTCGGAAGGCACTGCCTGAGCGCCAGGAGGGGCCCAATCGGTCCATTCGCGCGCCACAGCAAACGAACCGAGCTCGGCCTGGCGCAGGCTCAATGTCTCCACGCCGGAAACTGTTCTGACCTTCAGAACCACAAACCGCTGACCGCGAAGCGGATGAAAGGGATGGGTGATCTCAGCCGAACCCAAAGGCCGACTGGACCGAAGTG
>DATEME010000285.1:0-5878 GCA_035275865.1 Candidatus Acidiferrales bacterium
AGAATTCTGAAAAAAGTCCTTGCTTTCTAGTTACTAGTGTGTTATCATCGTGGCGATGAATGCGCGCAGCCAACTCAGACAGCACAGACGAGCCCCAGCCGGCCCGCCGTTCCAAAATGGGAAGCCAATCGGCATCGCCCAACTTGCCCGCCGCGGGCCTGCCCGCAGTGGCGGGTTTCTGATCGATAGTGAATGCGGTCAGGCTCGACGCAGTTCCAACTTCCAGTTTCAAGCGTCGAGTATCCAGAACCTAATCGATACTCTCCCGATTAGAAAACGCCGCAAGTCTCGCCGCTGCAACAGATCCGGATTTCTAATCGATACAAATTGGGGCGATTTTGGACCCAACCATCGCACCCGGCCGAAACCTGCAACCTACAACCCAAAACGTGCAACCTGCCTTTCTAATCGCAACTCACAAGAATTCAAACTCAACGTAACTCCATGAAAACTAACAGGAGGCACCACTTCTAATCGCAATAGCCAAAGGGAAAAGCGAAAGGCGAAACAAGAGCGCCATTCGGGAGAATGGCGCTCTCAGGAAAACCCAAGGCAACGGCAAAGTCCACAGCACACAGCCAGGAGTGGCTGTGCCACAACGGCGCCCGACTAAAAAGCGAGTCGGCCGCTACAGGGCGCCGCTACAGGACGCCGGTACGGAGCGCCGCTACAGAACTTAAAAGAGACCTAGCTTGATGTGCAGGAACTTTTTCGGGTTCTTGCGGAAGTCGTTGATCATGAGCTGCATGTCGCCGGTCATGCCGGTGAGATTATCGTAGAGCGCGGGATCGGTGAAGAATTTTCCGGCCGTGCCCTGATTGGAGTTGAGCTTGGCGGTAACGTCGCGGAGGTTGGCGGATGCGTCGCGGACGTTGTTGTAGAGCGCGTCGTCGGTAGCGAGTTTGCCGATCGTGCCTTTGCCCTGGCGAGCGTCGCTCAGCATGGCGTCTGCGTTCGCGCTGATGCTGTTTATGTGCTGGTACAGCGCCGGATCGTAGATGGCCTTGCCGAGCGTGCCCTTCTGATCCTTAATGGCGCTCATTGCGTCATCGACTTTGCCGATCGCGCTGTCGGTCTTGTTATACAGATCGTCGGACGTCACGAGCTTGCCGAGGCTTCCCTGCCCTTGCTGGATGGAGCTAGCCATTGCGTCGACCTTCTCGACGGTCGCGTCGAGATGATTGTAAAGCGACGGGTCTTTCATGAATTTGCCGATGGAGCCCTGGCCGCGATTGATGCCGTCAACAGTCTGGCGCAAGTCCTGGATGAACGCATTGGCGCTGACCATCAAGTCGGCGCTGCGCGCGATCACTTCCTGCGTCCCGGCGGCCTCCTTGGTCTGGACGACGCCATTGTTAGGAATCACGGCGCCGGTGAGGCCGCGCGAGATCGTCACGTAACGATCGCCAAGCAAGCCTTGCGTGGCGAGGCTGGCGGCGGAGTCGGTGCGGATTTGCTCCTGATAATCTTTGCTGACCTGAAGCACGACGGTGACGCTGTGCGCTTCATCCTGCGGATGCGGCGTGAGCGACATCGACTGGACGTTGCCGACGGGGATGCCGTCAAGATCGACGGGAGCGCCCGTCGCGAGGCCGTTGACTTCGGCCATGTAGGTGACGAGGCGGTATTTCGCGCCCCAGAAGTGGCCTCCAGTGACGTAAAAAATCGTGACACCCGTCAGGACAAGGCCGGCCAGCACGAATATCCCCACGCGAAGATCGGTCCATGAAAGCTGCTTCTGTTGTGCCATTGCTATGCCTCCTTGTTCGTTGTGGTCTGCAATTTATGTGGCTGACGCCAGAAATTCCTTCAGATACGTGTCCGAGCTGCGGCCAAATTCCTCGGCCGAAGCTTGAAAATAAATGTGGCCGTCGCGGAATACGAGAACGTTCGTCGGCGAAACATCGTGGCGCTTCGCGGCAAGCGCAGCGGGCGTGCCGTTTGCGGCGATGGGCATGACGCGGCCTGAATCGACATCAAAACGATAGTGCGCCAAGCCGAAAGCGTCTTGCACGCGATGCGTTGCCAGCAGCGACGTGACGCCCTGCGCGTCGCGGCCGCGCAAAATTAAATTGATGATTGTCTGCGACGTGACGGGATCGAGTCCCGCTGTGGGCGAGTCATAAAAGACGACGGCGGGGTGATCCACGAGGGCGCGCGCGATGGAGACGCGCCTGCGCATGCCGCCCGAAAGATCGGCGGGATATTGGTTAATGGCATGCTCCATTTCGACGAAGCGCAGGACCTGACGGACTTGAGTTTCGATCTTGTCCTCGTCGGTGCCTTCCTCGCGCAGACGGAAGGCGACATTGTCCTCGACTGTCATCGAATCGAAGAGAGCGCCTTCCTGAAAGACGAAGCCAAGGTGACGACGGAAATCGAGCAGCTCGCGCTCGGTCATCTCGGTGACGTCGCGGCCCATGACCCAGATTTTGCCGGAGTCGGGACGCAGCAGGCCGGCTGAAAGCTTCATGATGAGGGTCTTGCCGGAGCCGCTCTCGCCGAGCAGGACTTTGGTCTCGCCCGGAGAAACTTCGAAGGAAATTCCCTTGAGGACCTCGCCATCGTCGAAGCCGAGGCGGACGTCTTTGAAGACGATGAGTGGCTCGCCCGGAACGGCATCGGCTAGTACCATGCCCCGTCCGGGCTGGAACTCTGCGGCCATAAAGGAATTATAGACAAAAATAGAGGCAAGATGGCGGACTGAAGACAAGAAGGAACAGAGAACACGGCGAAGCGCCGATCACTGAGGCGCTACCTCCAATTCAACGGCTGCCGCGCTGAAGGCCGGCGGCGCTACGTTTCAACCTTAAAACCCGTGCGCTGGCGATCAGACGCCGCGGATTATTTGTACATGCTGAGGAGAAGGCGCGAAAGGAACGCGTCCGAAACGAGCACGGCGAGCGCGGACCATAGGAAGGCTGTTGTCGTTGCACGGCCAACACCTTCGGTGCCCCCGGTGACTCGCAAGCCCTGGTAGCACCCTACTGTGGCGAGAATCAGTGCGAAGATGAATGGCTTGACGACTCCCTGGACAAGATCGCCGAACGCCATCGCGTGGACCGCACGCGTCCAGAATTGGACGGCGCCCAGGCCGAGAACGAAATGAGCGGTCACGAATCCGCCTATGAGGCCAAAAAGGTCGGCTATGCCGGCCAGCAAAGGAAGCATCAGCGCTGTTGCAATAATGCGCGGCACCATCAATTTCCGAATGGGATCGGTGCCAAGCGCGCGCATTGCGTCGACCTGCTCGGTGACAACCATCGAGCCGAGTTCGGAGGCCATGCCGGAGGCGTTGCGACCGGCGACGAGCAGCGCGGTAATCGTGGGACCCAGTTCACGAACGAGCGCGAGCGCGACGCCGTCTCCGGTGAGCGACGCCATGCCGAAGCGCGTGAGCTGCGCGGCCGTGTTTTGCACCAAAACGCTGCCAATCGAGAAGAACGCAGCGATGATGATCGGCACTGATCCGACGCCGATCAGGTCCATCTGGCTTAGGGTGTCCGCCCAGTAAATTGGAGGCGTAAATATGTCGACAATCGCGTGAAGCGAGAGATACACGTAGTCTTGGAACGTGAAAATCCAGCGTTTGGGGGCGTCTCCGAGACGGGATAAGCGTGATGGCGATTCAGTCGGCTCGGGCATCGTTGGGAGCGCTGGTTTGAATGTCTCGGCAGCTTCCTCCGAAAGCCTACAGTTCGCCCCAGTAGGCGTCAAGAGAACTTCGTCGGCCGCTTGCTTGTGGACATGCGGCTAAGGCAAAGAGAATGCGTTCTTTACGAGGATTGTAGTGTCCGGTAGAATTCTTCGCTTGTCTCTTATGATTGGACGTGACCAGTAATGTTACGCTTCGTGACGGCGGGTGAATCCCACGGCCAGGCGCTGATTGCATGGGTTTCCGGATTTCCCGCGGGCGTTCCCGTGGAGACGGAGTTCGTGCAGCGCGAGTTGCATCGGCGGCAATTGGGCCATGGCCGGGGCGGGCGGCAGAAAATTGAGAAGGACACGGCTGAGTTCTTGGCCGGAGTTCGCCACGGGAAGACGATTGGCGCGCCGATCGCGCTGCGCATAGAAAACCGCGATTGGAAAAACTGGGAAAAGGTACTGCCCGTCGAGGACAGCGACGGCGCCGAAGACCTGAAAAAGAAGCTGACCGCCCCTCGGCCGGGCCATGCCGATCTTGCGGGCTCGCAGAAGTTCAATTTTCACGACGCACGCTATATCCTGGAGCGCGCGTCGGCGCGGGAGACGGCGGCGCGGGTGGCCGTGGGTGCACTGGCGAAGCTTTTCTTACGCGAATTTGGCGCGAACGTGTTGAGCCATTCGATTGCGGTCGGGCACGTTCGGCTGGAACGCGAAGCGACGTGGGAAGAAATTGTGGCGATATGCGAGAATCTCGAATCGCCACTGCGTTGCGTCGATAAAGAGACCGAAGACCGGATGGTGGCGGAGGTCGATAAAGTGCACCGCGCTAATGACACGGTCGGCGGTGCGTTTGAAGTGGTTGCGCGCGGGCTGCCGCCTGGCGTTGGGACGCACGTGCAGTGGGATGAGAAGCTCGATGCGAAGATTGCGCGCGCGGTGATGTCGATTCAGGCGGTGAAAGCGGTCGAGATCGGCACGGGATTTTCGAACGCTGCGAGTTATGGCTCGGAAGTGCAGGACGAGATTCGCTATGACGCGGCGCGGAAACGGTTCAGCAGACCATCGAATCGCGCGGGCGGGCTGGAAGGCGGAATTACGAACGGCGAAGACGTGATCGTGCGCGGGTATCTGAAGCCGATTTCGACGCTTCGCAAGCCGCTGATTACGGCAGACATGAATACGAAGCAGGAAGTGAAGGCCGCCTACGAGCGTTCGGATGTTTGCGTGGTGCCGGCGGGAGGCGTTGCCGGAGAAGCGATGGTTTCATTCGAGCTGGCGGCGGCGATGCTTGAGAAATTCGGCGGCGATTCGATCGCTGAATCGAAAAGAAATTTTGAAGGCTATCTAAAACAACTGGATAACTTCTAGAGCCACGATGATCCACCCCATTGTGAAGTACGGCGATCCAGTGCTTGAGACGCCGACGAGAACGATCGATAAGTTTGACGAAGAGCTGCAGAAGCTCACCGACGATATGTTCGAATCGATGTATGCCGCGCAAGGCGTGGGACTGGCCGCGCCTCAGATTGGCGTCGGCATGCGCGTTGCCGTGATCGATGTCTCGAACGGGAAGAATCCCGAAGCGAAAATCGTGTGCGCGAATCCGGAAATTACACACGCCGAAGGGGAACAGCGCGAAGAGGAGGGCTGCCTTTCGCTTCCCGGCTTTCGCGGACACGTCGCGCGGCCGCAGTTCGTGACGATTCGCGCGCAGGATGTGACCGGGAAAGAATTTGAAATGCGCGGCGAGGGATTGCTAGCGCGCGCATTCTGCCACGAAATCGACCACCTCAACGGTACGCTCTTCATCATGCATCTCGGCATGCTGAAGCGCGACATGATCAAGCGCAAGATCCGCAAGCTGAAAAAAGACGGCAAGTGGTAGGCAGTTCATGGCGCTGCGCATCGTCTTCTGCGGCACGCCGGCGTTTGCCGTTCCCGCTCTCGAACACCTGATCGCGCAACCGGATATTCGCGTCGAAGGCGTCGTGACGCAACCGGACCGACCGCGCGGCCGCGGCAACGAAATTTCCATTTCCCCAGTGAAGGCTGCCGCACGCGCGGCTGGAATTGAGGTTTTTCAACCGGAGAAGGTGCGCGCGCCTGAATCGCTCGCGTATTTCGAGCGCGTTGCGCCCGATTGCGTCGTGATCATCGCGTACGGCCAGATTATTCCCGCGAAATTGATCGCGATCCCGCGGCTTGGATGGATCAACGTGCACGCTTCCCTGCT
>DATEME010000286.1:0-2285 GCA_035275865.1 Candidatus Acidiferrales bacterium
TCGTGCTGACGACGCCTCAGCCTGATCGAGCGCACCGAACAGGTCCGAAATCATCTGCGACGAGATTGCGTTGCGCTTCTCAGGTCGCGTCAACGCGATCGTGGCAACGTCTCCGTCGGTCTGAAACGTCAGCGTGGAATAGCCCATGACCTTGTCCGCTAATTCAACTTGGCTGTTTCCGGCTGCGCGGGTTGCGTAGCATATTTCTCGCGCAACTCTCCGGTAATCGCGCACGCGAGCGCGAGGGATTTCGCGTCGATTCCAGTTGCGACGCCCCGCGTAGCGAGCGCAGTGAGTATGGTTTCCGTCGGCAGATTGCCCACGAGATGATCACCGGCAAAGGGACAACCGCCAAGCCCGGTGAGTGCGCCGTCGAAGCGCCGGCAGCCGGCTTCGTAAGCCGCGAGAACTTTTGCGGCAGCCTCGTCCGGGCGGCTGTGCAGATGCACGCCGATATCGACTCCCGCGACGCAATCCTTCACGGCAAGATAAACGGCCGCCACTTCTTTGGCTGTCGCTGTTCCGGCCGTGTCCGCTAAGGAGACTGTTCGCACGCCAGTGTCCTTTAGCCAGATCAGCGTCTCCTCCACAATCTCTGGCCCCCAAGGCTCCTCGTACGGATTGCCGAACGCCATGGATACATAAACGACAAGTTTTCGCCCGGCCTTCTTCGTCTCGCGCTGCAAAAGGGCCACGAGCTCACGCGACTCGCCCCGCGACATATTCGCGTTAGCGCGGCGAAAATAAGCGGAAATCGAGTATGGGTAGCCGATCTTCGTGACGCCTGCGGCGAGCGCGCGTTCGAGGCCTTTCTCATTGACAACGATGCCGATGATCTCGGGCGACTCGCCGGAAGGGAGCTTTGCAAGTCGCAGCCTTTCCATCACGGCTTCGGAATCCGCCATCTGCGGCACGTGTTTGGGCGAAACGAAGCTCGCCGCGTCCAGGTGAGCGAATCCGAGCGAGATGAGCCGCTCAAGATACGCGATCTTTTCTTCGGTCGGGATTACCTTCTCGAGCCCCTGCCACGCGTCTCGCGGGCACTCAACGATCGTTACTTTCTCCAACGCCTCTCCAATCAATGATTCTGCGTTTGCCGCACTCTTGCCCGTATAAAATCTACGATCGCTTGCGTCGGCGTGCCGGGTAGAAATACTTCCGCTATCCCCGCGCTCTTGAGCGAAGGAATATCCGCCTCAGGAATAATCCCGCCGACCAATACGGTGACATCCGTCATCTTCTTCGCGCGCAGCAGCTCCATCAGACGAGCGCAAAGCGTATTGTGCGCACCGGACAGGATCGAAAGGCCGATCACGTCCACATCTTCCTGCTCTGCGGCGGAGGCGATCATTTCGGGCGTTTGCCGCAACCCGGTGTAAATCACTTCCATGCCCGCATCACGCAATGCGCGCGCGATTATTTTCGCGCCGCGGTCGTGACCATCGAGGCCCGGCTTGGCAACCAGAACGCGTATTCGTTTCTCAGGCACTTGTCGGGTGGATCCGCGCATGCAAGCGAAGTGGCTTCTTTATCCCGCTTGCAGCAGCGAAAACTCAATTCTAGGGGAAGCGAATGCGGCTCGCAAGAAAATGGGGCGGCAAGATGACCATGCCGCCCCAAGATCTCCAGGTCGTTACTGAACTATTGATTCGGTGTTGCCGGGTTGTTGCTCGGCAGCGGCGTGCCCGGAATATTCGGAACGGGAGTCAGGTTGGGCGTGTTCTCGCCTGAAATGGTGATGCTATGTGTTTCCAGCGTGCGGCCCATTGCCTGATCCAGAGCGACGATCGACTCGACGAGATTAATCTCATCCTGCAGTTCCGTGGTCTCCGCCAACGTCAAGTCGCGTGACCGCAGCGCGACGGTATAGGAATCCGACGATCCGAGCTGGTACTTCTTCTGCTCGTCGTCGAACGTCTGCTGAGCCAATTGCCGCGCAGTGGAGGCCGCGGCTACGGCATTTCGATTCTGCGTAACGGCAATGAGCGCGTTTCGCACGGCCAGATAAATCGCATTCTTCTGTTCTTGATAGAGCGTCTCTTCCGAGCGCTGATTTAGCTGAGCGATGCCGTTATTCGCCTGTGCAACGCGATTGCGGATCGGCAACGTCATTTGCAGCCCAACCTGGAAAGTAGGGAAGCGCGAATGGATCAAGCTGTCCCACGCATCGCTGATACCTCCAGGAACCGGCGTGACGGTTGAGCTAGTGGGAGTTTGTCCGACAAACTCGCCCGGTACGGCAACCCCGTTCAACAAGATTGGGGCATTTGGATTCGGAATGAGCG
>DATEME010000287.1:0-1528 GCA_035275865.1 Candidatus Acidiferrales bacterium
GTCCGCCGCTCAGGGACCGAAAGTTTGCAGACTCTTCGCTGTGCAAGCAGTCATTCCGTACCCGCCGCGACACCGGTTCAGAATTCAAGCAGACCGTGTGGGAACGCTGTTTGGGGCGGCGCGGGCTACATCCATCCAATGAGTTGCTGAATGAGTTTGGGCAAATCGGTTTGTAGGAATGGTTCAATACGGTGACGCCCGACAACCGTGAACTTGATCAGTTGAGGCGCTCCAGTGTTGGCTTTTAGCCTGGGAGCGCGGCAATCAACTTTTGAAGCCCTACAATGTTGAGGACGCGGCGGAGATTATAGGCGAGCGCGGTCAGGCTGAACTCGGCGCGCACCTTTTCCAATCCTCGCATCAGAAACGCACCCTGGTTCATCCATTGCTTGATCGTGCCGAACGGGTGTTCGACGGTCTCGCGGCGTTGGTCGAGGATGTCAGGGCGCTGCGCTATGCGGGTCTGCATCCGGTCCAATACAGCCTCGTTCTCGAGACGCGACACGGAGCGGCATTGATTGCGCGTGCATTGCGAGCGGATCGCGCAGTCTCGGCAGGCCTGGCTGTTGCGGTAATTGATTTTCTTCAAGCCACGCATAAGAGAAGACGAATGGGGGTGAAGATGCTGACCCGCCGGGCAGAGAAAACTATCACTGGTCGGGTCATAGCTGAACTCATCTTTGCGGAACAGGCCCGCTCTGACCGAGGGACCGCGTTGGGGACGCGGCACGTAAGGGTCGAGCCCGGCCTTCTCGCAAGCCTCGATGTCCTCGATCTTGAAATAGCCTCGGTCGGCCACCACGGCGATCCGCTCCACGCCGAGAACCTCTTTTGCCGGTTCGGCGGTCTGTGCCAGCAGACCCATATCCACAACTTGGTTTGTAACCTGCTGTTCGACGATCAGCTTGTGCTTTGCGTCGACCGCGACTTGCACGTTATAGCCCACTGCAACATGGGTATGCGCCGCCATCGCTCGGCTGTCAGGGTCGGTGAGCGAGATCTGGCTCTCACCGGTTCGATCCAGTTCCTCCAGCATGTCCTTGTGCCGCTCGCGCCGCTTCTGGATCGCGGCAATCTTCTCGGCCAGGTCCTTGACCCGCGAGCCACCCGTCGCCCTCTCGGTGGCGTCGCTCTTGTCGAGGCGCTGAAGATAGTCGTCGAGCTTGGCGTCAGCGGCTTTGATGAATTTGGTCAGGGACGCCCGCGTGAAATTGCGATCCTTGTTGTTGACTGCCTTGATCCGCGTGCCATCGACCGCCAGCAATTCCCGGCCAAACAGGTCCAGTTGGCGGCAGAGCAACACAAACTCACGAAAGACTTGGCGGAAGGCGTTGCGGTTGTCGCGCCGAAAGTCAGCGATGGTCTTGAAGTCCGGCTTTAGATGCCGCAGCAGCCAGATCACTTCGATATTGCGGTGGGTCTCGGCCTCCAGCCGGCGGCTTGATCGCACGCGGTTCAGATAGCCGTAGATGTAAAGCTTCAGCAGATCCGCGGGCGAATATGCCGGGCGACCCGTCCCCTTTGGCTC
>DATEME010000288.1:0-1305 GCA_035275865.1 Candidatus Acidiferrales bacterium
CAAGCCGAAGGGTCAGACGCACTGGAGCTCGCGTACGATGGCGAAAGCGCAAGGAGTGCATGCGAGCACGGTGCAACGTATCTGGCGGGAGCATGGGTTACAGCCGCACCGCCAGGAGACCTTCAAGCTCTCGAAAGACCCGCATTTCGTGGCGAAGCTCTTGGATGTGGTGGGGGTGTACTTGAACCCGCCGCAGAATGCGGTGGTGCTGTGCGTTGATGAAAAGAGCCAGATTCAGGCCCTGGATCGTACGCAACCTGGACTGCCCATGAAGCGCGGGCGCTGTGGCACATGGACTCACGACTATGTGCGCAACGGCACCACCACACTCTTCGCGGCGCTGAACGTCGTGGCTGGAACAGTCAGCGGCCGCTGTTTTCCACGGCACCGGCACCAGGAATTCTTGCGCGTCCTGCGTCAGATCGATGCCGAGTACGCTGCGGAGCTGGAATTGCACCTGGTGATCGACAACTACAGCACTCATCAGACCGACCAGGTAAAACGCTGGCTGCAGCGCCATCCGCGCTTCAAGGTGCACTTCATTCCCACCAGCTCCAGCTGGTTAAACATGGTGGAACGCTGGTTCGCCGAACTCACCGGCAAAGCCGTGCGTCGCGGTAGTTTCTCCAGCGTTCCAGATCTGATAGCGGCAATCGAGGAATTCATCGAGGAATGGAACCGCGATCCAAAGCCCTTCATCTGGACGGCGCGAGCGGAGGATATCCTTGAGAAGATCGAGCGCTGTCGGCGGCGATTGGAGGAAATCCAACCCGGTTGCACGGTGCGCCGCGGGCGAAAAAAGGCCGCGTAAAGTGTCTAGTCATTTGCGCGCCATAACACTAGCGATCGCGTTTCGTGTGCACCAAATCGCCCACGAGATCCTCGCCACCATCGAGCGGTTCTGCCTTACCATCAAGGTCAGGTGTAGATCTGCAAAACTTCGGAAATCAGCATGCCGGATTGGGTTGTGATTAATAACTTATGTGCGGTGTAAACGGCATCTTTGCTTATCATCCGGCGGCCAGCGCGCCGGAGGAAGTGGAGTTGCTCGCGACGCGAGATGCGATGCGCGCCCGCGGACCCGATGGGTCGGGCTTATGGTGGAGCTCGCATCGGCGCTGTGGGCTGGGACATCGGCGGCTGTCAATTCTCGACCTATCCGGCCGGGCTTCTCAGCCGATGGTGAGCGCTGACGGGAAATTGGTCATCACCTTCAACGGCGAGATCTACAATTACAAGGTGCTGCGGGCCGAGCTCGAGGCCGCCGGTGCGCGCCTCCGGACGACTTCCGATACCGAAGCGCTT
>DATEME010000289.1:0-11650 GCA_035275865.1 Candidatus Acidiferrales bacterium
GATCCTTTACGGGACCGGCGATCCAATCGAAGCCCTCGGCATTCTCGGCAAGTATGTGCTCTCGGTCCACTGCAAAGATGGCAACTGGCCGCCGAAGGACGATAGGAAAGCACTGGGAAAAGAACAGCCTCTTGGAAAAGGGGCGGTGGGAGTCGGTCGCTTCCTCGCGAAGCTTGCCGAGATCGGCTATGAAGGTCTGCTTACGATTGAGCGCGAAGGCGTCAATCGCGCGCAATGGTCCGACGACGTCCGCAGCGCGATTCGCCTCCTTGGCTCTTTAGGATCATCCGTCCAAACGGCGTGATTCCGAGATCTCTCAGCGCGGGAAAATTTTGTCCAACTCAGATTTCGTCGCCTGCCGTCCGTATTCGCAAAGCTCAAAGGCCTCTGCGTGCTTCACGCTTCGTCCCTTTTCTCCGTAACGCGCCACAAGAGCCGCGCGCACCGCATCGTTAATCGGATGCGACCATGTCTCGCTCAGCCAATTCCGCCGGGCCTCCCCACCGCTCGGCACGTCGTTCGACTTGCCATCAACCCACGGCAGCCATTCATAAAATTGCGAGACGTGTGCGTCCATTCCCATCACCTTCGTCCGCCACACTTCATCGATATCGACCGCCACATCCGGCCGCAACGGATTCGGTAACTGGAAATCGTCCTCCAGATGCAGAATCACGGGATTTTTGCGCAGCGTCGGCGCATCCGGGCAAATTCCCGGCACCACGACCATGTAAGCCGCGTCCTGAACGAGCTGCGCCGTATATCTATGATCCGGGTGATAGTCATTCATTCTTGGCGAAAGAACCACGTCCGCATTCCAATTGCGAATCTGCCGAATCACATCCCGCCGTGTTTCGAGGTCCGGCTGCAGCCCGCCGTCTGGTCTGCCGAGATTGGCGCTTTCCGCAATCCTGAGCCGCTTGGCTGCCTCCTCCGATTCTCGACGCCGAATCTCCACCAACCCCGGCCCGAATTTCTCGTAATGCCCGCCGGCGCCATTCGTCACCGAGACGAACTTCACCGCGTGTCCTGCGGCCGCGAATTTCGCCGCCGTACCTCCGAATTTGATCTCACAATCATCCGGATGTGCACCGAAGCAAATGATTCTCACGGTCGGCCTCTCGTCTCATTCCACAAAAAAGCCCCTGGCCCGGCGACTCTCGCCAGGCCAGAGGCCAATTAAATCAAACAGTCTGTGAATCGGCCTAGAACAAAACCTTAAGCGCAAACTGTATTTCCCGCTGATTCCAGGTCGCGTTCGTCGATGTGATCTGACCCGTCGTGCGTCCTTTCAGGTTCACCGTGCCGTCCGAATTGAAAGCAACGCTAGCGTTCGGGTTTCCGAAGTTCACCTGGTTGAAAAGGTTGAATACCTCCGTCCTGAACTGTAGGCGGAAGCGCTCGTTGACCTGGAAGTCCTTAAACAGTGACATGTCGAAACGCGATTGGTGAGGCCCGAAAAGCTGCAACGGGTGCTGATTTCCAAGCGTGCCGGTAGCCGGCTGGACGAAATCGTTGTAGTTAAACCAATGCAGTAATGTCGGATTTGACTGTCGGCCCGAACCGATCTGATCTAGATACTGCGTGGGGCCTAGTCCGGAAGTATTCGAAGCCGCGGTGACCGTGAAGGGCAATCCTGTTTGCCACGAGCCAGAGGTGTTTACGCCCCAACCACCCAAGACCTGCTTCTCAACGCCGGTCATGGATTTCCCGAGCGGAATGTTGTAATTGATGCCCCAGGAGATACGATCGGCGACATCGAGCACGTCATTGCCCCAGGCGTAATGCTGGAAGCCGAACACCTGTTTTGGTGCGCTCGTTCCCTTTCCGTTAGAGGTGTCCACCAGGCATGGCGTCATTGTGGCGAAATACGACGAAACGCATGCGTTACTGTTAACGTTGGACATCATGTGCGACCAGGTGTAGTTAACGTTCGCCGTCAGTCCGTTTGCAAAACGACGGATGAATGAGGTTTGCAGTCCTTCGTAGGCCGACGTCCCCCAGTTATTCGCTACGGTCATTGAGACGGTCTTCATGTATGGGAACCCAGGCAATACTCCGAGCGGTGTCGTTCCACCCAGAGTAAGCGGCGGTGTTGCCGCAAGGCTGGGCTCAGTTGGCTGGTTTTCTGGCGCGCCATTAACTTCCACGTGCCGTCCCAACTCTCCCACATATCCGATGTTCACCACGTTCGCTCCAAACTGCTTCTGGAGGCCAAGGTTGAACTGCTCGAGATACGATTCCTGCTGGTTGATCGGAACCGGGATCATGCCCGTACCGGGGTAGTTGGCCGTGTTCGTCGCCAGCGCCGCGTTCAGCACTGGAATCGGTAGGCCAGCGGACATCAGGGCGCCTCCGCAGCCCGCAGTCGAACCAGTCGTGGCCACGCCGCTGCACGTTCCGCTTGTGTTCACGGTGCTGGCAGTCTGTGAGCTCGCTGTACCATACTTAGCCACCGCCGTGCTCGAAAACTCTCCCATTGGTCCATCATATTGCGCGCTGAGACAGGACTGGTTCGTCCCCACCTGGTTCTGGAGTCCGCAGCTCACGGCGTAATTGAACGGTGCGTTCAGGAAGTAGTAATCCGAGCGATAGTTTGTGGGGAAGAAGCTCAGTCCAAACCCTCCCCGCAAAACCATATTGTGTTTCAGTGTCGCGGCAAATCCAAATCGGGGCGCGTAATCATTGTACGGCGTCGTTACCATCGCCGTCGAATTGCTCTGATTTACGCCCGGCAGTGATGGTGAAACGATTAGTCCCGTATACGGATCGTAATTCGAAATGCGTCCGTGAACTTCCGTGTACGGTGTGAAAATGTCGTAGCGCAAACCCAAGTTTATCGTCAGCCATGGGCGTGCGCGCCAGTCGTCTTGAAAGTACCCGCTGGGCTCCCAAGTCCTGAATCCTTGCTGAATCAGCGAGTTATTACGAGAGATTCCGGACGATAGCCCTTCCAGCACGTCGCCCATCGCAACGCCCGTGAACGATCCGTTGAAATTGAACTGCCCTTGAGTGACGTTGCTTTGCGCGACGCCCGCCCGCCTCCGGATCAGCCCAAGCCCATAACGCATACTGTGTGTTCCCTTGTTCCAGGTAAGCTGGGCCATGTACTGGAATGCCGTGTCCCAATAACCGATCGGCACAAAATTTGAATCGCCAATCGCCGTGTATGCCCCCGCACTGTTAAGGCCAGAAATGCTCGTTCGCACCAGACCGGACGATCCCACAAGTGAAGCGCCCGTCGTGTAGTTCACGCAGCTCGTCGCATTGCACGGAAAGCCGAGCTTCGTCGAGACACCTGTGCCTTGATTTGCTGGGAACGAGAGAATCTGGCTACGAAAGACACCGAACTTCAGGTTCAGCAGCAGGTTCGAATTGTAGACGTGCACGAACGATGAGCCAAAGCTGTACTGATCCTCGTTGTTCGGACCCGCAAACGCTGTGACTACCGGTTCAACAGTTACCCCAGACCCACCGGAACCTGCGAGGGCGCCGGTCGCAGGATTGATCGATACGTTCGGGAAGCCGTTGGGTGTGATGGTGGTTTCGGCGTTATATGTGATGTGGCCCCACAGGCTATTCTTGTCCGAGAAATGCTGGTCGACGCGAGCGTCATACGTCTTGCTGTTTTGCCTCCTTACAGGTGCGGAGGTGTAATTGTTATTAATGCCCGCCAACACTCCGCTCGCCGGTTGGTTTGCGCACACGTTTTTCGTGCCCGGCCCACAGGTCGGCAGAGGATACATATTGAAGATAGCGAGTCCAAGCGGTGTCTGCGAAGCGATCGGAATGTCCGGACCCATAACGGAGGTGTCTTGGCTGTTAGACCCGCCCACTTTGCTGACAGGGTTCAAATCCGAAAAATCTCCCACTTGTTGCTTTCCGTCTGGACATACGATCAAGCCCTTTTCACAATACGTGGGAACCGTGTAATTGGACGCCAATAGTCCTACCGCCTGCGCAAAACCTTCATAGTCGACGAAGAAGAAGGTTTTGTTTTTGAAAATCGGACCGCCCAAGCTGCCGCCGTATTGGTTCTGGCGGAACGCCGGATTCGGCGCAGACGTTCCGGTGAACGCCCAGTTAGGATTCGTATTCAGCACTTTGTTCCGCAGAAACTCAAACGCCGAACCGTGGAAGGTGTTCGTACCGGACTTCGTAATCACGTCGATTACGGCGCCGCCGGTCCGTCCCACGCTCGCGTCGTATTTATTCGATGAAACGTTCACCTCCTGAATGGCATCGATCGACGGGCGCGCACCGAGGAAGCCGATAATGCGCTCATTGTTATCGAACCCATCCACCATGTTCGTATTTTCCGAATCGCCCTGACCATTCATTGAGATCGCGGATGTCAATCGCCGGTCATCCGGACGCGTCCCCCCTGCAATCGAGTTAGGAGCGCCCTCCGTCGCGCCGGCGGTGAGTTGAACCAGCTTTACAATGTTTCGCGAATCGAGCGGCAAATCCTCCACGCTCTGCGCCGGAACGAGCGATCCAATCGTTGACGTATCCGTTTGCAGCGCGGGTGCGACGGTGCCAGATACTTCCACCGTCTGCGACACGTCTCCGATCTCGAGCTTGGCATCCGCGCGTGCGCGGTCGCCGGCGGCGAGCGTAATGTTTGGCGCGACGAATGTTTTAAACCCTTTTGCCTCCACCTTCACCGAATAGGCCCCCACCTGGAGCAGGTTGAAAACATAATCGCCGGTCCCGGCGGTCTGCGTCGTTTGCGTGATACTCGTCCCGAGGTTCGTCAACGTGACGGTTGCGCCCGGAATCACGGCGCCGCTCGCATCGGTTACCGTACCTACAATGTCAGCCGTTTCCTGCGCTTTTGACGTTCGCGCATAGACTGCGAAAAACAATGTCACTACTGCAACTACCGCGACTCGCTTGAAAAGCTGTGAAGCCATAGGACCCCTCCTTGTCACAACATGAAAAGCCTAAACGCGAGAGCCGACCGCACCTCTTGCGAGAGTTCTTTATCGATGGGCAGTAATCCAGTAGGGAAGAGAAAACGAGGGACACGTACGCACGTACACACTACAGCCTGACAACAAACAAGCTTCTCTGTGACCGCGCAACGCCCCTACGTTTCGCTAAGTCCAACGCCTGACTTCCAGCACCGCACCCACTGTCGGCAGCCGTTCGGAACCGCTTCTCACGACGCCTCTTAGCTTTGATGATCGTCCGAACTGCTTGGCGCTTCAGTTCGGCTCGCCGGCGTCGTTACCGATAACGTCCTGCCTCTCGCTTGCAAAAGATATCCGGCCCTATTGTAATCGTCTACATCTTTGTTTTTATCCAACCCATCGGCTGGAGTTGTACTGTTAATGGAGGGCACAATATCACTCGCCAGTAAAAAATCAACCTGAAAATATCTGACGGCCGCGGCCGTTGGTTTTATACCGTAAAACGGTAGGGCGGGGGACGCTGCGAGGCTATCCTCCTATCTTCGCCAGCGTCGCTTTTGCTTCCTGGGCGCCAATCTCGCGCACATAGATATTCCGGAAGCGAATTTCCGATCCATGCGTCTGCAATTCGATGGGACCTGCCGGGAGAATCGTGCTGCTACGATCGAAATAATTGTCAAGCACCTGCCCACCCACGGTCTGCTTTCCGTTGAGCCAGACCCACACACGCGTTCCGATCATCTTGACGTGGAACGTGTTCCACGTGCCTACGGGATTATCCGCTTTCACCAGCGGAAATTTGCCGGGATTGTCGATGTTGTCGTTCCATAGCGAACCCGACCCGCGGGGTGCGCCGTTTCGCACCTCGCGCGGATTTTCTGGATCCCAGACCTGCACCTGCGGATACCCGCGCAGATAAATGCCAGAATCGCCGTTGTGATTCACCATCAACCAATCGACATACAGCTCGAAATAGCTGTAATTTTTGTCCGTCCCGAGGAATACGCCTTTGCCGTCCGAGACTAGCTCACCCTTTGCCTGATCCACGCTCCAGTTTTGATCCCGATCCGCGTTCCACTGCGCCTGCTTCGACGCGAGCTCGTCAGGAGAAAACTGTGCTACGGTTTGTGGATTGATGTCGCCCTGAATCCCGCGCCAGCCCGACAGGTCCTTTCCATTGAAGAGCAATGTGAATCCGGCCGGGGCCTTATTCAGCCCTGCGTTCGCCTCACCGCTTTGCTGTGCTATGGCCGCGCTCCAAATCGCCATCGTGAGAACCGCCAGGCCAATCACAACCGCCGCAATCCTTCGCATATCCGTACCTCCGACCGCTTGCTTTCTACAAGCGTTCTGCTGCTATATCAAAACCGCTCGCGGGCGTCCAGAGCTTTCCACGGATCGGCACCATCACTGTGGTCGACGAAAGTCAGGCGGAAATTGAGCTAGATGGTCGAAAATGTGAAGTCAATGGCTCGCGGATCCAGCAGAAAAGGCAACTCTCGGGCGGAATCCATTTTGGCGCTCAATGCTGAAATTGTGCAATGCCGGAAATGTCCTCGCTTGGTCGTTTATCGCGAGGGTGTGGCTAAGGAGAAGCGGCGAGCTTTTCTTGATTGGGAATATTGGGGAAAGCCCGTTCCGGGATTTGGCGATCCGAAGGCGAAGTTGCTGATTCTGGGACTTGCTCCCGCGGCTCACGGCGCGAACCGCACTGGGCGCATGTTCACGGGAGACCGATCGGGAGATTTTCTGTATCAGGCGCTTTATCGCACGGGATTTGCGAATCAGCCGACGTCAAAGAATCGCAACGACGGCCTGGCGCTGACGGACGCCTACATCAGTGCGACGCTGAGGTGCGCTCCGCCGTCGAACAAGCCACTTCCCAGTGAACTCGCGAACTGCCGCCCATATTGGGAATCGGACCTTGGATTCATTCGCCCGCGAGCAATTCTTGCTCTGGGCGGCATCGCGATGCGCGCTTATCTGGGCTTGCTGAAATCGCGCGGCGAAATTTCGAGCCACGCGGAATTTCCGTTTGCTCATGGAGCGAGTTATGCGCTTCCTGGTGAGCTGCCGCGACTTTTTGTGTCGTACCACCCAAGCCAGCAGAATACTTTCACGGGAAAGCTAACGGAGGAGATGCTCGAGAGGGTGCTCCGAGAGATACGGAAATTCCTCAACGCACAGTGAGCCAAAGGTTTCGCGGACAAAGAGTACGCAGCAAGCAGCGCCCTGCCGCAGTTAATTCTTTTTTGTGACTACTCTTGCATGGTTTTGACGTGGGCTTCAAGGGAGGCGCAATATTCGCGCGAAGCTTCAAGCTCGGTCTGAAGCTTCTTGACGAGCAGCTCCAGGCGCCGAACTTCATTCCGGAGCTTCGTGATTTCCCCTGAAGACGCAGCCGGGGCGGCGACCGAGGGCGCCGGCGCAACATTCGGTTGTGGGGCCGCTTGCGGCGGCATGCGCAACACCGCCGGGTTTGGCGAAGACGCAAAGCGCGCGTCCGGTGAAGTCATTACACGCGCAGCGACCGGCACAGCAGGCGGCGGAGCGAAGAAATTGGTCAGCACTTGCGATGATGAAGGCGGCTGCGTCACAGGTGCCGGCGCGCTCGCCGGAGCGTGAGCGACGGATGCCATTGCCGGAAATTTTGACGCGAGCAGTCCCTTAACACGACCGATCAGATCCTGCGGATGAAAGGGTTTGCGAATTAGCTCATCGGCTTTTACGGACATCGCTCTTTCGGCGACGGTTTTATTCACCACGCCGGACATGAGGATCACCGGCGTTCCACCGAAATTTTCGTGATGCTTGATGAAGTCGCAGACCTCGTAACCGTCTTTATCCGGCATGATGACGTCTGTAATCACAGCGTCCGGCGCGGAGTCGGCAAATTGCGCGAGCGCGGAGGCTGCGTCCGGACAGGTGATGACGTTGACGTTTTCCTTGCGAAACGCAATCTTGATCACTTCGCGCATGGTCGCGCTGTCGTCGATGAAATATACCGTGGGGACGCGCGCCGCAGACAATGTGGCCGAGTCGCTCATGCGTGCTCCTTTTCGCTGTTGTCGCGCCGCTCTTCCGCGGGAAGATCGTCGTCGCGCTGGTCTTCGTCAAATTCGCGCATCGCGTCGAGCAGGAGATCGGTTGCCGAACGCAGCACGGTTCGCTGCGCTGCCGTTGCACCGTAAACAAATTTGTACACGCCCTTAGCCGCGCCATGGCACGTCTTGACAATCTGCGTGACGGCTTCATCGCCAAAGAGCGTGCCGCATTCGGCGTGAGTGAGTTCGCCGCCTTCGAAAAAGATGATGCCGTCCGTATCCTCGGCGTTGATATGCAGCGCGCCGCTCTGATGCGCCTGGCCGAGCATCTGGATTACGCCGGGCAGATCGAGGTGCGAGAGACTGCCGCTGAGATCCGTCTCCGCGCTCGAAAGCATCTGCGTCGGCTGAAAGCCTTCATGCCGGCTGACCAGGAAGCTACGGACGTGCGCGGCGATGTCGGCAGGCGGACGGCGCCGGTCCACATAATCGTCGCAGCCCGACCGATAGGCTTCGAGCAGCGCCTGATCGCCGCCGGAGCCGATCGCGATGAGCGGAATATTTGCCGTCTTCGGATCGGCGCGTAGAATCGGCGCCATTTCGTGAGCGCCCATTTCGCGGAGGTTCGTCGCGCAAAGAATCGCGGCGGGCGCGTTCCATTCGAGCATTGTGAGCGCATACGAGGCCTGCGCGCTCGGCACGACGTCGAAGCCCTCCTGTTTCAGGGCGTCAGTGAGGCGCTTCGAAAAGTAGACGTTGCTGTCGATGAGCAAGACTCGCGGGAGGCTCGCAGGGAGATTCATGTTCGCGCCTCCGCAGGGTCGTTTGTGGCCGGATTTTCATGCGCCCGCACAAATGCTTCGATGTCGAGCACGCCGACACTCTCGTCGCCCAAGGAGATTTCGCTGCAAATGTACGTAGGGGCAGACTCTGAGCGCGGACGGGCTTCGCTGGTGACCAATTCGCATTCGCCGTCAACCGGAATCGCGCTCATCTCCGAAGCTTCGCCAAACTGGCGGCGAGCAACGAGATAAAAGCGGTGCGCAAGCGAGCTCTTGCCCGAAAGCGCGCGGGCCGCGTCGTAAACGGGTAGAATCCGCCCGCGGCGCACGATCACGCCGGCGATCAAAGACGAAGTATGCGGAAAAGTGTGCAGACGCACGGGGGGCGCAAGCTCCGCAACCGCTTCCGCTGGCAATGCGAATCGCCGCTCCGCCAGCTGAAGCAGAACGAACGAATCGCGCTGCGCGTTTTCGAGCGCCATCATTTCGAGGCTCCCTCAAGTTCTTGTGAGGACGAAAGAGGAGCTGGAACGCCCTCGATTTGCCGGAATTCCTCCGGCGTCAGAAATCCGCGTGGATCAACAACCGGAATCACATGATCCTCTATGTACGTGAGGCCGCGATACCAACGCCGCTCTTCGCCGGAAAAGCCGAGAGGCAAGTCGTAGACGGAGGGCAACTCCGTCATCCGTTCGATTCGGTCAACCAGCACCGCAACGCGCAACTGGCGCAAAATCAGCACAAGAGTGGGCCGAGTCGCACGCAATCCGAAATGGGCGCATGCATTGACCACGTAATATTGGCGGCGCGCCCGCTCAAAAGTGTGCCGAACCTTTGGGACCTCGGGACAACCGAACTCGCTCGCCGCGCCGGCAATGCTGTCCGTGCTGCGAATCTCTTGCACGGCGTGGGCGGCGATCGCAAAAAACTGGCGCGATACGGTGAAGAGGATCGCGGGTTCAGCCGCGCGAAAATGCCGCGGACGAGGAGCATCTTGCGCCGCAATTTTCATCGCGCACCCACCAGGACACCCTTGCAAAGCTTCGCCACTCGTTTTTCGATTGCGGTGGCAATGTCGCGAAGAGGCAGTACTTCGTCGACGGCGTGGGCCTTGATCGCCTCAGCCGGCATTCCGAAGATCATCGATGTCGCCTCGTCTTGCGCGAGCACGTAGCCGCCCTTGGATTTCAAATCGAGTGCGCCCTTGGCGGCGTCGTTTCCCATGCCGGTGAGCACCACGCCAATGGCAAGGCCGCGCGCGTAAGAAGCGACAGTTTCGAACGCGACATCAGCGCATGGGCGATAGCCATCGATTCTCGCTCCAGCATCAAGCAGGATTTTTCCTTGCAGAGAAACTCGGAGATGAGATGAGCCTGGGCAAAGGTAAATCGTTCCGGACTGAACAGTTTCATTGGCGGCTGCTTCCTTCACAGGAAGCTCCGAGACTTCCGAAAGCTGCGACGTGAATGGAGCCGTGAACGCGGCGGGCATGTGCAAGACGAGAATCACCGCCGCCGCAAGGTCCTTTGGCAATCCGCTGACCAGCTGCGTGACCGCGGCCGGCCCCCCCGTAGACGCGGCGATGACGACGATCGGGCTCTTGCCGCCGTTCTGCGAAGCGGCGGCCGGGATCGACGCATCAGCTCTGCTGGGACCCGCGGCGGCGTGCCCTGCGGTTTTTGAGCGCGTGGCGGTGCGAACGACGCGCACCTTGGCGGCGAGCTTGAGTTTCCGCGTCAATTCGTCTTTCACGGACCGCATGTCAAGATCGACGCCGCCTGAGGGCTTTGAAACAAAATCGATCGCGCCGAGCTCGAGCGCGCGAAGCGTGCTCGCGGCGCCGTCCCGCGACTCAGAGCTGACGATCACTATAGGCCGCGGATGCTGTGACATGATCAGTTCGGTCGCCTGCAAGCCGTCGATGTGCGGCATATTGATGTCCATCGTGATGACGTCCGGCTTGAGCGATTCGGCCATCGCCACGGCATCGCGTCCGTCACGGCCTTGCCCGGCGACTTCGAGTTGCGGATCGGCGCTGATAATGTCGCGCAGGACGCGGCACATGAACGCGGAATCGTCCACGATCAGCACGCGAATCTTTTTGTCCAGCGCAGTATTCATCGCCATATCAATCCTGCCGCAAAGGGACAACCGCTCCTTTGCGAACCGCCGGCCTGCCCGATTGTTGATCGGAGCCGAGCAATTCCTCCACGGCGGAGAGCAACTGATCCTCTTGCACCGGCTTAGTGAGGAATCCGGACGCACCCTCTTTTATCGCGCGATCACGGTGTTTTGCACCGGCGCGCGACGTGACCACGAGTACGGGAATCTTCTTTGTCGCCGGGGCCTGTCGCAAATGCGCCATCAATTCGTACCCGTTCATGCGCGGCATCTCGAGATCGGTAATCAAGAGATGGCACCCGGTCTGGGTGACAATTTCGGCTGCCTCGAGACCGTCAGACGCGAGCTTCACGCGATACCCGGCTTTTGCGAGCATTCTGCCGACGAACTTGCGGACGCTGATCGAGTCATCGGCAATGACCACCACGCGATCATTGCTGATCGGATCGACGGCTTCCGTGGGGATGCTGCCTGCGGCCACAGCTTCTGATCCGGGCGCGAATACGCGCGCTGCTGCGGACGTGACTTGCGCAATATGTTGGTCCGCCGTGCCGAGAGAAGCGAGCCGATTCAGGTCAATCAGGAGAATCAGGCTGCCATCGGACGCGATTGTCGTACCGGGGAAGAGCTTCACGCGTCGCAGGTAATCGCCGAGATTTTTGATAACGATTTCGTCCTTGCCCAGCACTTCTTCCACGACTACACCGATCTGCTTGCCGCCGACTCGCGCGATGACCATATGGAAATATCCGTTGAGCGGCTCGAGGGGCGGCAGCGCGAGTTGCAG
>DATEME010000290.1:0-1528 GCA_035275865.1 Candidatus Acidiferrales bacterium
TGCCTGCGCATTCTCTCTGTGGCCGGTTGGGCGGAGGCGCTCACACTCCTTGCGTCTGGTGCCTCCGAGCTATCGCCGAATCTTGGTGACGGAAGGGATCAGGCGGCAGCGATTTGAGTTTGCGATCTGATAACCTCCATTCCGTCGGTGAACTTTATACCGAGGATGATTTTCGGCAACTGGTTGTGGCCATTGAGGCGACGCCAACTTTTTTCGGCAGCCTCGGCCAACTTGAAGATCATGGCGAGCGCGGTCTTGTTTGAGAGACACCCTTTGGAACGCACGGTGCGGTGACGCACCGTGGCGAACGAGCTTTCGACGACGTTCGTCGTGCGCAGATGCTTCCAGTGCTCGGCCGGGAAGTCGTAGAAGGCGAGCAGCGCGTCGCGATCCTTGATCAAACACTCGACCGCCTTGTCGTATTTGACGCCCCAGGTCTCGACGAAGGCGTCGAAGGCCGCAAGCGCATCCTTCTTGGTTTCTGCCATCCAGATTTCCTGCAGCGCCCGCTTGGCTTTCAGTTGCTGGCGCTTCGGCAGTTTGTTGAGGACATTGGCGGTTTTGTGCACCCAGCAGCGCTGGCCGCGCGTGTGCGGCCATACCTCTTCGAGCGCTTGCCAGAATCCAAGCGCGCCATCAGCGACGGCGAGCTCGGGGCCAATCGAGAGCCCGCGCCGCTTCAGATCGAGGAGCAATTCCCGCCAAGATTGCGCACTCTCGCGCACACCGTCGGTGAGGCCGACAAGCTCCTTCCTGCCCTCGGGTGTGGCTCCGATGATGATCAGCAGGCATTGCGCGCTGTCTTCGAGACGGGCCTGCACATGAATGCCGTCAACCCAGAAGTAGATGTAGCGTTTGGCCGAGAGATCACGCTTGCTCCAGCGCGCGTGCTCTTCGCACCAAGCCTCCTTGAGGCGCCCAATGGTCGAGGCCGAGAGCCCGCCGGCGTCCCGGCCGAGCAATGCGATCAGCGCGTCCTCAAACTCGCCGGTCGAGATACCCTTGAGGTAGAGGATCGGGATCAGCACCTCCAGGCTCTTCGACCGGCGCGCGTAGGGAGGCAGAATCGCCGACGAAAAGCGGATGCGATCGCAACCTTCGCCGCCGCGGTCACGCACGCGCGGGCAGCGCACGGCGACCGGGCCGATCCCGGTCATGATCTCACGCTCGGGCAGATGCCCGTGGCGTACCAATCGCCGGCGGCCATCATCGGTGAGCTTATCGGCATGGCAGCTGAGCAAGCTCGAAACCTCGGCCTCGACGGCCTGCGCCAGAACCGCTCGCGCGCCGTTGCGCAAAACCTCGGTCAGCGGATCGCTAAAAGTTCCTGGCTGAGAGAGTTGGAAAACATTAGTGTCGGTCACGGCGTATCACTCCTTTGCTGGAGAAGTGGAGGCGTCGAACACCCCCACGATACGCCGCCTTACCCTTTCACGCCGTCACCAACTTTCGCCCATAGCTCGAGGCGCCAAAGTTGACAATGCTTCCGACAGTATTTTTTCAGCTCGAACCGCTAAGCCATCGGCCG
>DATEME010000291.1:0-2142 GCA_035275865.1 Candidatus Acidiferrales bacterium
CAGTGTGCACGACACGGTGGAATTCGAGAAGCGGGGCATACCGGCGACGGTGTTTCTCACGCAGATTTTCAAGAACGCGGCAGTGCATACCTTTCGCAGCAAGGGCATGGACGGTCATCCCCTGATAGAGCTGCCGCATCCCGTCAGCAATCTCGCTCCCGCGGAGATGCGGGCCTTGACGCTGCGCTTCGTCGATCAGATGGCGCGGCAACTCACGGCCTGAACATACTGAAACGACACAAGACAGACCGGATCGAGGAAGCTCTGAATAAGTCATCCCCGCGAAAGCGGGGATCCATTTTTCGCCAGGATGTAGATGGATTCCCTGAATTCACGGTACAAGTGCAACACCATGCTAGCGTGGTGTTGCCATGGGGAAAGCATACAAACAGATCTCGTTAAGCGAAAGAATCGAGTTATACCGGATGCGCAAACAGGGCTGCTCGATGCAGGCGATCGCTAAGACGTTGCAGCGTTCGCCTAGCTCGATTAGCCGTGAGCTCAAACGCAACAGCCAGCCAACCAAAGCGTGGTCCGGGGAATATGAACCGGTGCGAGCCCAGGCATTGAAAGAGCGAAGACGACGCTGGGATGCGCGCTTCAAACTGGCACGCGATGCGCCGTTGCGGGCTCACGTTCATGAACGGCTGCAGGCAGGCTGGTCGCCCGAGCAAATCGCCGGGGCGCTGCGTCGTGAACACGGGCGCTGCATCATCTCTCACGAGGCGATCTATCGCTTCATCTATCATCGCTCGGCTCAAAAAGACTACTGGCACCGATTGCTACCTCAGGGCAAATCGCGCCGTGGGCACCTGGGCGAGCACGGGGGCTCTCCGGTCAAGCATATTCAAGAGCGAGTATCGATCCACCAGCGTCCCCGCGCGGTTGATCGAAGAAAGCGCCCCGGTCACTGGGAAGGCGATCTCATGCTCTTTGCCCGTTACGGTCAAGCTATCCTGGTTACCCATGAACGCAGCACCCGCCTGCTGCTCGCCCAACAACAACCCAACAAAGAGGCCGCAGTCATCGCCAAGGCACTCAAGAAGCAGTTTGGTGCCTTGCCCAAAACATTACGGCGCACCCTGACCGTCGATAACGGAACCGAGTTCGCCTATCACTACCGTCTGCCTCACGAGCTGGGCATGGCCACCTATTTCTGCGACCCGCATGCTCCTTGGCAAAAGGGTGGTATCGAGAACGCCATCGGTCGTATGCGCCGACGCCTGCCTCGCAAGACCGATCTGGCTACCCTCAGCAGCCACAAACTCGATGAGCTCGTGGCTGCCTACAACCATACCCCGCGCAAGTGCCTGGCCTACCAGACTCCTGCGCAGGTATTCTCTAAACACCTTAAAGTGTTGCACTTCAAACGTGAATGCACCTTCCCGCCTCCGCGGGAATGACTACCATGAAATCTTGCCCAGACGTTGCCCAACCATTAACGCCCAAATTCGCCAAAGCTCCATTTCTGTTCTTCTCGGCGGTCTCCGCGTCTTAAGCGTGTGTGCCTTGCGCGCGCTGGAGCGCACGCGCAAGCGCGCGGTAGGCAAACTCCACGGCCATTTCCCGCTTGTACGCCACCGATCCGCGCACGTCTGCCATGGGCTCGGCGAGCTTGCGTACGTCCTGCACGGCCTGCCGTAACCGCTCTTCGCTCAACCGCTGCCCGCCCAGTTTCTTCAAGTCGAGCACGATCGGCTTCCAGCTCACCGCGCCCACACACACGCGCGCAGCCGCGCACGTGCCGTCCGCGGATAGTGTCACGCAGGCAGCGGTATTCACCGTCGGTATCTCGAGAACCTGCCGGGCCATGTACTTGTAGAAACTCGATCCGGAGCGCGCGGGCGGGGCGTCCACCTCGAAGCCGACGACCATCTCGTCCCTGGCGAAGCGTTTCTCGAACGCTTCTTCGAGCGCGAGCGTGCGCCGTCCACCGGGCCCGGCGACCGTGACGCGCGCGCCGAGGGCGAGAAGGGCGAGCGGAAGATCGAAGCCGCCGACGAGCGGTCCCAGGCTGCCGCCCACGGTCAGCATGTGGCGTATGCGCGTGTGACCGACCGATTCCATCGCGTCGTGTATGGCCGGCCACTGCCGCGCGACGCGCGCATCGTCGTAGAAGGCCTGCTGGCGCACCGCGGCGCC
>DATEME010000292.1:0-1648 GCA_035275865.1 Candidatus Acidiferrales bacterium
GGAAGCGCACGGCGAGTTCGAGAGCGAATGCCCGGGTTATTGCGGCGCCCAGGATACCTTTTACGTCGGCACCCTGAAGGGCGTGGGCCGGGTCTACCAGCAGACCGTGATCGACACCTATGCCAAAGTCGCCTTTGCCAAGCTCTATGATCGCAAAACGCCGATCACCGCCGCCGAGATCCTCAACGACCGGGTGGTGCCATTCTACGATGAGAACGGCATCCGATTGCTGCGGATGCTGACCGATCGCGGCACCGAGTTTTGCGGCACCCAAAGCCATGAATACGAGCTCTACCTTGCCGTCGAGGACATCGATCACAGCCGCACCAAGACCAAGAGCCCGCAGACGAATGGAATCTGCGAGCGTTTCCATCGCACCGTGCTCGACGAATTCTATAGGGTGGCGTTTCGCAAAAAGATCTATCGCTCGATCGACGAGCTGCAGACCGACCTTGATGCGTGGATCATCGGATACAACCAGCAGCGGCCCCATCAGGGCCGCTGGTGCTTCGGCAAGACCCCGATGCAGACCTTTCTTGACGCACTACCACTGGCAAAGGAAAAACTCATGGCGGCATGACCACAGACGACAGCCATTTCGGTTCAAACAGCCAACATCGTCTGTCCGATCAAGTCTTAGCTAATACACTTTATCGGGCCGCTTGCGCGTTCAGGCGACCGTGGCTTTCGCGCGCTTGCACGTGATACCGCGTCTGCCGGCTTTCCTGGCGCAACATCCCGCTCTCGACGTCGATATAGTCCTCGATGACCGGAACATTAACTTGGTCGAAGCCGGCATCGACATCGGGCTGCGTGTGGGTCAACTCGTCAATTCGGCATTAACCGCCCGTAAGATCGCGCAATGCGAAAGGCGTGTGATAGGTACGCCTTCATATTTCAAGGCTGCGGGCGTGCCGCGGATTCCCGCTGACCTCGTGAGACATCAGGTCATTATCTACGAGCAGCCGCTAGGCTGCCCAACATGGATCTTCCGACAAGGGGCCACGGAAGCATCGGTTAGCCTCGGTGGTCGAGTTCGTTTGAACACTACGGTGGGTGTGCGAAAGTGCGTGCTCGCCGACCTCGGTGTTGCCATTGCGTCTGAATGGATGTTTGCGCCGGAGTTGAGAGACAAAACGGTCAAAGCGGTGCTGGCGGACTGGTCATTGCCGCCGGTCGAGGCGTGGGCGATCTTTCCGACCGGCCGACACGCGAGTGCCAAAGCCCGAGCTTTTGCGAGCTTCATAGAACGCCAAATGTTAAACCCTGATCGCTTCCAGCAGCAGATGGGCGCCGAGAATTAAGATGATAAATCGGGTTTTACGAGGACACGGAGACGTACATTGGCGTCCCACATTTTCTCGCGATGCAATAACTCCGCACGAAAGTTATCAAACTTGGTTTTCTCGGATTAGTTGTCGAGGAAAACCACGTTCTCCCCGATTGGCTCGCGGGCGATGTGTAGTTTATTTGCGGGAAATTCTGGATCGGGATAGCCGATTGCCAGGCCGCACAGGATCGACAGTTCCGTCGGGATCGCCAGCTGCGCGCGGACGATCTTGGGGTACCCTGAGATCGAGACCTCGACGCAACTACCTAGGCCGCGTTCGGTCAAGGCCAACAGCAACGTTTGCAGGAACATCCCTAC
>DATEME010000293.1:0-10285 GCA_035275865.1 Candidatus Acidiferrales bacterium
CTTTTGCTTTTGCTTTGCGCTGTTGCTTTTGCCTTTCCTAATTTCGTCCGTCATTCTGAGGGACGCGAAGCGGCCCGAAGAACCCCTCTTGCCTTTCAGCCACATCGCACATCTCTCACACACACCAAAAACATGGCACAATCATCCGAGCGAGGCTAACCACATGCCGCTTGACACCTACAAACAGAAGCGCAATTTCAAAATCACGCCCGAACCTTCCGGCGCGCCGCAAAAGAAAAAATCCGCCTCGCCGAAACTCCAATACGTCATCCAAAAACACCGCGCCACAAGTCTTCATTACGATTTCCGTCTCGAACACAACGGCGTCCTGCTCTCATGGGCCGTTCCCAAAGGACCGAGCCTCAATCCTTCCGTGAAGCGCCTCGCCATGCACGTCGAAGATCATCCGCTCGAATACGGCGGCTTCGAGGGCGTCATTCCGGAGGGTGAATATGGCGGCGGCACTGTGATGCTGTGGGACAACGGCACCTGGGAACCTGAAGTCGCGGACATCGATGCCGCTCTGCAAAAGGGCGACCTGAAATTCACATTGCACGGTAAAAAATTGAAAGGCTCGTGGGTGCTCGTTCACACCCGCGGTTTCGGCGGCAGCCAAAATTCATGGCTGCTGATCAAACACCGTGATGACTTCGCCTATACCGAAGACATCCTCACCGACCAGCCGCGCTCCGTGCTGACGCGGCGCCTGCTCGCGGACATTGCCAAAGCCGGAGGCGGCGACACAGCCAAAGCCGCCACCGGCGACCCTCCGTTAACCACATCTCCCGCTGCTCCAGACAAGCGCGGCAAGTCCGCAACGCACGCACAAAAATCCGGCACTCGCGCCCGGAAATCCGCCGCCTCGAAACCGCGCAGCGCCAAAACAAGATCCTGACGGCTGTTGCCCTGAAACGCTGAAGAAGGTCGACGGCTTGCTAAGCTCCTCATCAGGCGCGCCTGCACCGTGACATGACGGAGTGGACCTCCATTCCTTTTGCAAACACCACGACAGTCGTGAGGTTCCTGTTGCGCGGATTCGTTGGCTCACAATGCGAACATTCAGGCAAAATAAGTACACTTGCAAATTGGCAGAGGGTCCCTATGCTCGACGAAGGTCTTTGGGCTGAAGTGAAAGCTGGCGGCGAACACCTACGGCTATTCTCAGAACACAACGCTCAAGGTGTGCAAGCGTCAGTATTTGATGCTAAGAACAAGAGGTGGATCGCTCCTTCCGAGCCGGTCGAGGACATCGACCAAGGCAAAGAAAAGGCTACCGAATACGCCAAGGCCTACCTCGAGCGCCTCGGCATCGAACTTCCCCCGCTCATCTGGAAAAAGTCACGTTCCGTATAAGCGCCTCATGAACTCCGCAACAAACACTGCTTCACGGCAGCTTTGCGGCAATTTTTTGTGCGGCAGCCCTCATGGCGTCCGCTGAAGGACTCTGCTCGCTGACGGCGACCAGCCGAAAGTGCGACATATTCTTGTGCACCCAGATTGTCGCTTCGAAGTCGCTCCGATCGGGCACGACCTGGAGGTATGCCTCTGAGCCGATGCCGGTGACCACGGTCAAATTTTTTCTCCCCGGCTCGAAGTGGTGCAGAATCTTCTGATCGCCCCAGGCGGACGTCTCGTCCACCGCGGATTTGTATTTAAAGACGTTCAGCGCAACGTTCCTCCGCCAGCCCGACGACGTCTCCTTCGCCGATTCGTAGGAGCAGCCGCCCACACTCGTAATCGGACGAACTGCCACGCCGAGCACCTGTGCCGCGTCGGCCGCACTAAAAATGGTACACGCGTCGAAGTCCACTGGATCGCCTTGCGCGGGCACGGCGGCCGGAATCGAAGCCGTCCCCATCACGAGCACTAACAAGCAACTGCACAGCAGCGCTGCAAAGAACCGGCCCCGAGCGTAGCCGGCGCCCGCATCTCCGTCGCATCTGGCAACATGGAAAGACATGGCTCACCTTTCGCGGTTAGTTTTGTAATCAAGCAGCAAGGCAGGAGCGCTGCATCAATCGCATGATACTTGGAGCCCCTCCTCAAGAACAACATTGTCCCGCCGACTAGATAAACGCTCAAGCGAACGTGCCGCTTCTAACCGAAGAAAAGCGGGAAAAACTTTGGAAGGACGATAAGAAAAACTGACCGGACGTCAGACTACGTGTAGTCCTCGCGAGAAATCCCAAGCTTCTTCATCTTCGAATTCAACGTCGTCCGCTTCAGCCCAAGGCGCTCGGCCGCGCCATGCGGCCCGCCAATCATGCCCTTAGCCTCGCGCAGCACGCGCAGAATATGCTCCCGCTCGCTGCTCTCCAGAGTAACGTCACCAGACTGGCTCGCGTCATCGCCCGAGGCCGATTCTAATTCCACCAGCGGTGCCCGCAGGACCGAACCCGATGTCAAAATTACGGCTCTCTCGATGAAATTCTCCAGCTCGCGCACATTCCCCGGCCATTTCCAGCGCGTCAGCGCCTCCATCACATCCGAAGGAATTGTCTCGATTCTCTTGTCCATCCTCCTCGCATGCATGTGCACGAAATAGCGCACAAGCAGCGGGATATCGTCACGCCTCTCGCGAAGCGCCGGAATCTTGATGGGAAACACTTTCAGCCGGTAATAAAGGTCGCGCCGAAACTGCCCCTCCTCCACCATCTTTTCCAGATCGCGATTCGTCGCCGCCACCAGCCGGATATCCACCGTTATCGTTCGCGTGCTGCCGAGTCGCTCGAATTCTTTCTCCTGCAACGCACGCAACAATTTCGGTTGCAGCTCGAGGGGGATGTCGCCAACTTCATCCAGAAAGAGCGTTCCCTGATTCGCCAGTTCGAGCCGTCCGACTTTTTGCGACACAGCCCCGGTAAACGCGCCTTTTTCGTGTCCGAAGAGTTCGCTTTCGAGCAGTCCCGACGGTATCGCAGCGCAATTCAATTTAACGAACGTCCGATTGCTCCTCCGGCTCACTTGATGAATCGCGCGCGCAAAAAGCTCCTTCCCGGTTCCCGTCTCGCCCAGGACTAGCACCGTAGCGTCAGTCGGAGCGACCGTTTCGACTTGTTTCAACGCATGTTTGAGGCCGGAGTTCTCGCCGACAATCTCCTCGAAACTATTGCGCAGCTCCTCTTCCAGGTATCGCTTCTCTTCCTCCGCGCGACGTAAGGCGCTCTCCGCTTCCTTGCGAGACGTGATGTCTCGAATCGTGCTGAGCACGAGCGTTCCTTCCGGCGTTTCCATCGGCGCCAGCATGATATCCACCGGAAACTCGCTTCCGTCCTTTCGTCGCGCGTAAAGCTCCAACCCGGCGCCCATGGGCCGTATATGCGAATGACCCGTATACCGGCCGCGATGCTCAGGATGCGAACGGCGAAACCGCTCGGGAACGAGCACGTCGACCGATTGCCCCACCAGTTCACCGCGCGTGTACCCGAAAAATTCCTCCACTCGACCGTTCACCTCCCGGATCGTTCCGTCCAATGCGGTGGTCACAATCGCATCCGGCGAAAACTCAAACAGCGATCGAAAACGATTCTCGCTCGCGCGCACAGCCTCGTCGGCGCGACTCCTCTCCGTAAAATCGCGCGTCACCTTCGTAAAGCCGGCAAGTTCGCCGTCCTTCCCGCGAATCGCGGTGATGACGACGTTTGCCCAAAACCGCGTCCTGTCTTTCCGAACTCGCCAGCCTTCGTCCTCGACTCTTCCGCTCTCTCCCGCGATCCGCAATTCTTCGCCGGGTTTTCCTCGCGCGACGTCCTCCGGCGTATAAAATCGCGAAAAATGCTCGCCGACGATCTCTTCCCGTTTATAACCCTTGATACGTTCGGCTCCCGGATTCCATGTCAGGACGTTCCCAGATGGGTCAAGCATGAATATCGCGTAGTCCTTAACGGCCTGGACCAGTGCGCGAAATCGCTCTTCGATGAATTTGGAGTTGTCGACGTCGACCCAGCGGTCTGCCTCGCGCACACTCGCGTCATGGCCCGCTTCGTTGGCAGGATTTTTTGTCACCGCATCAGACATGCCGGCCGTACTGCCTCAATTCCATGGGATTAGGCTGGGCCTTCTGGTTCACGGGGCCAGAAAGCTCAAAAAAAAACGCAGCCAGTACTTCCCTGTTAGCTATACGGAGCAGTTTATACAAGGCCGGCGGCACAAATCAAATGGCGCCGGAGCAAGGGACACTCAGCCTGCCTTGCTTCACAAATGTGGTCGCCGTGCGAGAGCTGCGGATGATCGTGCCTGTCAATGGACGCGCGCCGGCAATTCGGGCCGATACACGAGATTGAGGATCCGCACCACATCGTCGGTCGAGAGTTCAACGCTCAGAGCCTCTCTACCGAATTGTGCATGCGTCACAATGTCGTCCATTGACAGGATCCCGGCCAACTTCTCGTTTTCATCCAAAACGGGGAGTCGCCGGACCCTGCCTTGGGCCATTCGATTCAGGGCTGTGCGAACCTCATCGTCGGGCCTGCAAGACAGCAGAGTCTGCGACGGGCAGACTTCCGCCACCCGGATCTCTCCCGCCGGCTTATTTCGGGTCCCCAACGCGACACAAATATCGCGATCCGTGATAACGCCAGTAACTCTGTCATTCGCGTCAACGATCGGCAGAATCCCGCAGTTGTAGTTCCACATCAGTTCGACCGCCGCGCCCAAATTCGTCTCTGGCCGGCAGCATGCCGGTGTTCCTGTCATTACCTGACTCACTTTCATGGCGTTCCTCCATCGAGGCCACATCCGGCGCCCCCAAGATTGAAATCCCAAGCAAGTCGTCGATTCCGTGACAGCACTTGCCGCGCGCTCCAGCGCATCGCTTACGGCTCATTCGACTATCCCCGCACCGTCAGTACTGGACACGGAGCATTCGCGACCACTTTATGCGCGACGGCCCGCCCCAGATGCGTCGCGGCTCCAAGATGCTGGCTGCTCACGCCCAGCACGATAAGATCGGCGTGATCTTCGCGCGCCACTTGAAGAATCCGCTCAGCTGGCTCGCCGTACCCGAGCACCACTTCGGGCCGATGCCGGAGTTCGGCGTGTTCCGGGACGATCTTCCCGAGTTCTTGCGTGGACGCATCCACCGCCGATCTCGCCGCGCCATACTGGCGCTCGGACTCGCGTATCACATGGAAGAGAATCAACCGCGCCTGATTTTCCTTCGCAAGTGAAATGGCGTAAGGCGCGGCAAACAAGGAATGCGGCGTGAAGTCCGTAGCGAAGAGCACGCAATAAAAACGTCCAGCATTGTGTGCGCCGATTTTCGTGCAGGGCCCAATCGTGAGGACCGGCACGGGCGACCGCCTGAAGATATCCTCGGCGATGGAGCCAAGAAGCAATTTCTGCGCGCCGGTGCGGCCATGCGTTCCCACTACGACCATGTCCGCCGCGCAACTACGTATCGCTTCTTCCGTCGCTTCCCAAACGTTCACGCTGCGAACGATGCTAACGTCATGCGCGACGCCGGCCAGCTGCGCTTCCAGCCGCTGCTTCCCTGTCTGCGCACATTCGTCTTGCGCGTCCAGGGCAGCCGCCATGGATTCCGGCGTCGCATAAGCCATCGGCTCCGGCAATAGAACGTGCAGCGCGTGAACTCTGGCCTCGTATCCCCGCGCAAGCGAGACGAGAAACGGCAGAGCCGCCTCCGAAGGCTCGGAAAAATCCGTCAGAAAAAGAATATTCTTGATTGCAATCCGGGTTTGAATACTCATAGCGGTCGCCATGGGAACTCTCCTTATTCACAGCGTGCCGGAGCCAAGCGCAAGCCGCTGTGATTCCCATCACACCACCGAATCCTCTTTAGCTCTCGCCCTTATGTGGTAGCGCTGGCTTCCAGCCGGCGCATTTGCCTTTGGTCCTGTCTTCGTAGAGGCTACCTTGCTTTGTAGGCAGCAGCCTTCGCTTCTGTTTTTTGATCTTGCAGTTGCTTTGCTTTGAGTGCCTTTTGGCGCTGGCTTCCAGTCAGCGCATTTCGCGATAATCCAAGGCACCAAGGCCATCATGCAGATACGCATCGAACCCGCCGTCTACGCAGACCTTGAGTCGATGCGCGAACAGTACCGCCAGGAAGCCAACTGCCAGATCGTGCATTACTCGTTCATTGGCCGAGGCCTCGCCGATCCATATCTGATCCGCGTCGGGGAAAACATCGCCGGCTACGGCGCCATCTCAAACAAATATGACAAGGGCCGCGTGGTTGAATTCCACCTCCTGCCGGAATTTCGCGCGGATGCAGAATCCCTCTTCGGCGAACTGCTCACCGCGAGCCAAGCCACGGAACTCGAAGCACAAACCAATATGCCCCTAATGCTCGCCATGCTTCGCGAATTCGGAACGAACGCGTTTGTCGAGAGGACTCTTTTCCTCGAAGGACGCACAACGAATCTCGCCTGCCCCAACGGCTTTTTCCGCGAACGCCGCGAAGAAGACGGCCCCGGCCTCTTTGGACGCCCGGAAGAGACCCTGTCCGATTGGGTTGTTGAATCGAATGGCGAGATCGTGGCCGCCGGCGGATTCCTCACGCATTACAATCCGCCACATGCCGATATTTTTATGGAAGTCGCAGAGAGCGCACGCCGAAAAGGTTTCGGCAGTTACCTCGTGCAAGAGGTGAAGAGAGTCTGCTACGAGGCGGGCAAGAAGCCTGCCGCTCGCTGCGATCCCGGGAATATCGCGTCCCGAAAAACGCTCGAAAAAGCTGGCCTCGCAGTTTGCGCCGAAATGCTCGTCGCAAAAATTCGATCTCTTTAGGGGATCGGAGCTTTAGCTCCGTCATAAGCGCCCATGATCAAGGGCTTTAGTCCCTGAGGGGTTGAGGTTTGAAACGCACGGCGGTCTTCAGCGCGGCAATTGTGGGACGCGGTGACAATCGCAATGCTAACGACAGTGCCGTAGGCACGCCACAACTTAGCCCCGTCCGTAAGGGCGGGGAAACGGCGCAAAGACTCTGAGCACCGTAAGTGCGGCACAAATCTCCACGGCTCGCCGTCAGCTATGCCGCGACGCCGGATGAACACGCTCCACCACGCTCCGGCGCCTCGTCACCAATTACACCGCGGCCGCTTTCGCCCGAGGGCTATTGTTCTCCGCCTCGGCAAGCAATTCGCTTTCCGCCTGGAGCCAGTCCTGCACATCAAGCCCTTCCGCGCAGCCGCGCCCCAGGTAAAGCTCGTATGCGCGCTGTTCGATCTGCTCGCGCGTGGGGATAATAGCTGTCTGCTCTTCGAGCTCGATCATGAGCGATTCCACATCGCTCGGCACGGGCCGTGATTCAATTGCTCTTTCAGATGACTTCGCCATGTTTCCTCCCAACTCCACCGTTTTGGAAGGCAAGCGATCGCGCGCTCAGCTAAGAGCCCGGAATCCACTTGTTGCTTCGTTCTTTTGGCGTAAGTTGCGTTGCGGTAACGCGTTACCGTGGTTGCGTTGCTGTGGATGCCATAAGAAAACTACATCTCGCGAATCTTGAACCTGTCTAGTACGCCTTAGCAATAGCCTCTGGTGCCCGCCGCCCGAATTTTGCACAGCTATTCCACACGTCTTGCACAGGTTCCGCGAGTTCCTACAAAATTCATTCCTCGCGCAAGGCAATGAGCGGGTCGACGCGGGTAGCGCGGCGCGCCGGCATAAGAGAGGCTGCGGCGCCCACGGCGACAACGACGAGCACAACAATGAAGAACGTCAGGGGGTCATTTGCCGATACTCCCCACAGTTGGCTTGAGAGCAAGCGAGCAACAGCCAACCCGGTTGCGACACCCGTCACACTCCCCGCCGCCACAAGAACCAGTCCTTTGCCTAGAACCATTCGCAAAATGTCCGACGGCTGTGCTCCAAGCGCCATACGAACGCCGATGTCGTGCGTTTGCAGCGAAACAGCGTAGGCCATAACGCTGAACACTCCAATGGCTGCGAGCAGGAGACCGATCGAAGCAAACGCGCCGATCGATACAAGGCTGAATCTCGGTTCCGCGTACGAAAACCGATCGAGGTAGCTGTCAAGCGTTCCAGCGCTGCCGATAGCGACGTTGCGATCTACCGCCCAGATTTGCTCACGCAAACTCTTCAACAGCGAAAGCGGCGCAACAGCTGTCTTAACGAGGATTGCGCGATTCGCATAAGCGGTGATCGTATACGGAATGTAGGCCTGGGGCATGGGCGCGTCTTGTAGTCCCTGATTTTTCACGTCCGAAACGATACCGACAACTTCGAAATAAGCGTTGTGTGGCGTTTGGGCAATGGTATCGAAGACGTTGAATTTGAATTTCCGCCCGATCGGATCATCGCCGAGGTAATTGCGCGCGAAGGTTTGGTTCACGACGGCTACGAACCGCGCCGAATCCACGTCGTCCTCGGAGAGAAGCCGGCCACGCAGCAACGGTATATGCAGCGTCTTGAAATACTCTTCGCTGCATACGTCAAACAGGGTGTCCCACGCTTCTGTGTGCGTCGTTCCGGGAACGGTCACTTCGCTGTGACCTGCGTTGTAAGGAGGCAATGAAATCGTTTCTGCGGCGGAGACCACGCCGGGAAGTGCTGCGATGCGCGCAAGCGCCTGCTGAAAGAAAGCCTTCTTTTGGGCGACGGTCGTGTAAGTCGCCGGCGGCAGCGTCACCGAAGCTGCAAGCACATTAGAAGGGTCGAAACCCAGGCTGACGTTCGTAAGCGCGTAGAGTGTACGCATCATTAAGCCGGCGCCCGCCAGCAGAACAATCGAAAGAGCGACCTCCACGATGACGAGCGCGGCGCGAAGTTTTCCGTGACGGAAGCCGCCACTCGCGCCCTTGCCGCTGCTCGAGAGATGCACACTCAGACTTCCGCGCATTGCATGGATCGCCGGCGCCAAGCCACAGACGATAATCGTGAGCACCGTAATTCCGAACGCAAATAGCAGAACCGCGCGATTCAGTTCCAGTGCGGCTTCGCCGGGCAATATAGGCGGGATTGTCGCAGCCACCAGCTGAATGCCCCCGTACGCCATCAGACATCCAAGGGCTCCGCCCGCCGCCGCGAGCACAAAACTCTCCACCAGCAGCTGTCGCACCAATCGTCCCTGACTCGCGCCCAACGATGCTCGCAAGGCAATTTCTTTCTCGCGCACGGTGGCGCGCGCGAGCAGCAAGTTCGCCACATTGCTGCAAGCGATCAAGAGCAGCGCGCCGACCGCGGCGAGCAGCACGTACAACATTTGCTTGGAATCTCCGACGACGTCGCTGGCAAGCGAATCGGTCCAGATCGTGAAGCGCTTTGGATAATCCTTGGGATAAACGGCAGCCAGGCGCCTGGCTATGACGTCAATATCGGCGGCCACCGTCTGGAGCGTGACGCCCGGCTTGCGGCGCTCCTCGGCAACGAGATATCGCGGACGGCCGTATTCGTTAACGGAATCCGCCGCGCCTCGATAGAGTCCCAAGGGAAAATAGACGGAAACGCCGAAATACCGGAATCGGTCAGGCATGATACCCACGAGCGTTCTTGAGACACCGTTCAGCGTGAACAACGTGCCCACAAGTTTCGGATCGCCGCCGAACTGTTCTTGCCAGCAGCGGTAACTCATTACGAAGACGGGCGGCGCACCCGGCTTGCCGTCGTCGTCACCGAGCCATCGACCGAGCAGCGGTTTGACGCCGAGAAAAGGGAACGTGTTCGTTGTGACAAAGGCGCCGCCAAACTCTTGCGCTCCAGCCGCAGATTCATAAAGGACATTGATATTGCTCGTGCCCACCATGTCCGAGAAGACGTGGTTCTGTTCCCGATAGTCGAGGAATTCGTTGAATGAAAATACGCCGCGGCCACCGTTGCCCCGCCGGGAAACGTCATGAATTTGGAAGATCGAGATGCCGTTCGCGTCGCGATAAGGGAATGGGTTCAGCAGACCGTCGTAAATCACGCTGAAGACAACGGTGGAAGCGCCGATGCCGAGCGCCAGCGCGAAAATCGCGAGTAATGCGAACCGGCGATCTTTGAAAAGGGTTCGCATACTGTAGCGGAAATCTTGACGGAATTGATCTATCCAGTTGGCTCCGCGCATGCGTGAAGCTCCTCTGCGGCGCGATTGCGCCTGAGCGATTATAGGCCATGTTAAACGAACCTAAGAAAACGTGGTCGCCGGCCGTCAGGAGGACTTATGGCGTTGTCTTCGGTTTCGAGGTGCTGGCTGCGGATTTGCCAACGGCTTCTTCTGCGTGGGCTACCCACATTTCGTAGATAAGGCGGTTGGCGTTGGCGTGCCAGGCGTCCGGCGTAAAAACATCTAATTGCTCTCGGAGGATGACCGGCATGTTCGAGCCAA
>DATEME010000294.1:0-12824 GCA_035275865.1 Candidatus Acidiferrales bacterium
GCTGGAAGAAGGATTCCGAAAGCGGCGTGAAGTTCTTGGCGATGTGCACGTCGATCGCGCCGTGGCGAATACGACAGAATTCAATCGCGAGTTTCAGGAGATGCTCACGCGCGTCGCCTGGGGCACCATCTGGATGCGGCCCCATTTCGATCAGCGCACGCGACGGCTGCTGGCGCTAACAACCCTTGCCACGCGAGCATCGTGGGACGAATTCCGCATGCACTTGCGAACTGGCCTGGCCCACGAGCTTGAGCCTTGCGACATTAAGGAGCTTCTTCTGCAGCTTTCTCTTTATGCGGGCATTCCCGCTGCGAACACCGGATTCCACATTGCAATGGAGGAATTGCAACGGCCTCCTGAAACGAAAGAACACTGAATGCTGGCGTATAGGAAAGAATGAATGGACCGCGGAGTCGCCCGGAGGCTTGTGGATAAGGAGATGGAAAGACTCAGAAGATTGTCGTATGAGGAGTTCTTGAAGTTATTGGACAAGCCTTCGACAACCGCGTTGAAGGGCCCTGACGGAAGGGCGTATCAGATGGAAACTCAAGCCTTCTGGGACTCCAAGCCGGGCGGCAACATCAGAGTGATGGTCTCTGTAGATGACGGCGAGTTCTTCAGCGCTGTTAAGCCATTGACGGGCGATTTCATTATCTCGCCCGATGGGTCCTTTCCTTAACCACCCCAAATTGCCGAGCGTAGGCCTCACGGTCGGCCCGTCCAAACCGGAGCGAGCCAAGCCACGGGCTTCGCGGGATCAGCGCCAGGAACATCGCCACCACTCGCGTTCCACACGCGCACAAAGAAATACTTGTTGGTAGCGTCGTGAATTGTCGGTTTCCATTCGACGGAGTACGCCGGGTCCGGCAAGGTGTACGACTGCACCACGGCGCCGCCATCCGTCACGATGTCCATCTTCGTGATTTTGTCGTTCGGCTTCTCCGTATCCGGATCGCTAATGAGAATGTCGAAATCGAAAGAATCCGGACGGTTAAGCGTCGAGCCCATGATTGAACCGTTCACGGTGTATTTGCACTGGATATTCTTGTCGAGAGCGGCGTACGTGCGCCGATTTTTCATCGCGTCGAGAATGGCCGCTTTCGTTTTGCTCTCAGCAAGCACAAACGTGCGCGACTCGTCCTTAGTGATTCCCTGAGTGCCGTGATTATCGAGGCCGGACACAGGGGACACTTTCCACCCTTTATCCAGCGCGGCGATAAATGCGTCGTAGTGAATCTTGTTATTCGCGTTGATCACTTCCAGCATCGTGATGACGTTCGTCACTTCCGGATCGCGATAGGCCCAGTCGTTGTACTGGTCCTTTGCAGGATGATTAAAGCTCGCGACGACCGGACCCTCGCCATTTGGTTTCGCCGTTTCGAGCCATTTATAAAAATACGGCAGATCGTTTCCGCGCTCCAGCGCGTTGAGGATGCCGTCGGTATTGATAACGTTCAGGTGCCCTGTACCGGCGGGGCTGTCGTTCTCGGAAAATTCGAATCCTGCAAGCGCGACAAAATTACTGTCCGTAGCCTGCGCGGCGGCTTTTTTCGTCGCAAGCCATGCGGGATTATCCGGACCGGACGGATTGAATGCGGGTTCCTGCGAATGATCGCTGACGGTGTAGAAATCGAAGCCGGCCGCCTTTGCCAATTCAAAATGTTTTGACGGCGGTCCCTGCAGCTCCTGCCAGTTTGGTCTCAGGATGATGTCCGAGCTCGGGTACTGCCACGAATTGATTACGTACATCGCCGCACATTTCCCATTGGTCTTCACGTACCCGTCGTTCCATGTGTAGAGGTCTGGATTTTCGGGGCTATTTCCGTAGACGCGTATTCCAGCGCAGCCGTTGTTATCGTATTGCGCGCCGTGCGACCACGTGTATTCCGTATGCGAATGAGTATTCCCTGCGTAGACGTGATATTCGGGCATCGAGGGATGAGCGCCGGCGCCGGCGATCGTAAGTGCAAGGCCCGAAAACGCCAGAATGCAGAATCGTGTTCTTCGCATCGTTATCTCTCAGGTTTGACCGCGTCCCTGAATCTTTACCGCGCCACATTCCGCAGGGGAGACTATCACAGAGCGGCGTGCCCATTTGTGACAAACGCGGTAAAAGCGCCGCAATCACTTCGCTTGCGTAGTGCAAGTGATCGTGATACCTTCCCTGCTCGTGCCCAGCAGGTCCAAGGCAAAGCATCGGTCCGGCTGTCCGGTGAGCGTTTCACTGGAAATCTTCGGTGACCGCTGGTCGCTGCTGATCGTGCGTGACATGATGGTGCGCGGGCTTCGGACGTTCAAGGATTTTCAGGAATCGGGCGAAGGAGTTGCGACGAACATTCTCGCCGATCGCTTGAAAAGGCTGGAAACGGCCGGAATCGTTGTTGCGACGGACGAAGAGAAGGACCGGCGCAGAGTGTATTACCGGTTGACCGAAAAGGGGATCGATCTGGCGCCTGTGATGCTCGAACTGCTGATCTGGGGCGCGCGTCATGAAGCGACGGCCGCGCCTTGCGCGGTGATCGATCATATGGAGAAGAATCGCACCGCAATTCTGGCGGAAACGAGGCGGCGATGGTCCGTTGACGATCGCACTCCTCTGCTGCCAAAGTTTGATGATAAACGCAAAAAGGAGCGAGCATGAGCAAGGTTCGAGTCCTGGTGGGAACGAGGAAGGGCGCATTTATTTTGAGTGCCGATGGAAAACGCGAAAAGTGGGACGTAAGCGGCCCGTTTTTCGCTGGTTGGGAGATATATCACTTGAAGGGCTCACCCGTTAACCCGGACCGCATTTACGCGTCGCAATCAAGCGGCTGGTTCGGTCAGGTGATCCAGCGCTCGAACGATGGCGGCAAGACCTGGGACACGCCCGGCGGCGGAATCAAGGCGGAGCCGGGACAAAGGCCGACGGGCGAAAGCAACAAATTCGTTTACGACACTTCCTCGCCCAATGGCGCCGAGTTGCACACGCACCAGTGGTACGACGGCACTCAGCATCCGTGGGAATTCAAGCGCGTGTGGCACCTCGAGCCTTCGCTCACGAATCCCGACGCGGTTTACGCCGGCATCGAGGATGCTGCGCTCTTTCTTTCGACCGATGGCGCGCAAAGCTGGCATGAGCTGGCGGGATTGCGCGGGCACGGCACGGGTCCGCGTTGGCAGCCGGGCGCGGGTGGGATGTGTTTGCATACGATTATTCTCGACCCGAAAGATCCCAAAAGAATTTACATTGCGATTTCGGCGGCGGGAGCGTTTCGCACGGATGACGGCGGCAAAAGCTGGAAGCCGATCAATCGCGGACTTTTTTCGCAATACATCCCCGACCCCAATGCCGAAGTCGGTCATTGCGTCCATCACGTCGCGATGCACAAATCGCGGCCGAATACGCTTTTCATGCAGAAGCATTGGGACGTGATGCGCAGCGACAATGCGGGCGACCAATGGACAGAGGTGAGCGGCAATTTGCCGACCGATTTCGGATTTGTGATTGACGTTCACGCGCACGAGCCGGAGACGATCTACGTGGTGCCGATCAAGAGCGACTCGGAGCATTTTCCGCTCGACGGCAAGCTCCGCGTCTATCGCAGCCGCACGGGCGGCAACGAGTGGGAGGCGTTGACGAAGGGCTTGCCGCAAAAAGATTGCTACGTGAACGTGCTTCGCGATGCGATGGCGGTCGATTCGCTGGATTCGTGCGGCATTTATTTTGGCACGACCGGCGGCCAGGTGTTTCTGTCGCCCGATGCCGGCGACAATTGGATGCCGATCGTGCAAAGCCTTCCGCCGGTGCTCTCGGTTGAGGTGCAGACGTTGTCATGATTCGAGTGGTATTGCCGGCGCATTTGCGGGCGCTCGCGCACGTGGGAAGCGAGATCAGCGTCGAAGTACCGAGCCCCGTGACGCAACGGTCCGTGCTGGATGCGCTCGAAAGTGCGTATCCGGAGCTTCGCGGCACGATTCGCGATCACGTGACGCAGGCGCGCCGGCCATTTTTGCGGTTCTTCGCGTGTTCGGAGGATTGGTCGCACGAGTCACCCGACGCGCCGCTGCCGGAGGAAATTGTGTCTGGCAAAGAGCCGCTTTACATTATCGGCGCAATCGCGGGCGGCTGATTCGGCTCAGAGCGCAATGTCTTTCGTTTCGCGCGCGGCGAGCAGGCCCGCCACGGTGAGCAGTGCGGCGGCCGTAAGATAGTAGCCGACCCAACGAAGTCCGTGCGTGCTGGCAAGCCAAATGGCAATGTATGGCGCCAGAGACGCGCCAAAAATTCCCGCCAGGCTAAAGGTTATTGAGCTGGCCGTGTAACGCACCTCCGTTGGAAAAAGTTCGGCCAACAAAGTGCCGAGCGGTCCATAGGCCAATCCCGCCAGCGTCATTCCAATCGACAGCGCGACCATCACGCCGGCTGTTCCTGCAAGAAACAGCGGTCCCATCACCAGCCCGAAGAGAGCCATCGCGCCATTCGCCCACAGGGAAATAGCGCGGCGGCCGCGTTCGGCGAGAACTCCGCTGATCGGCACGGCTGCCGCAAAAAAGAGAATTGCAAATAGCTGCATGACGAGGAATTTGTCGCGGCCGTAGCCCAATTGAGTGCTGCCCCATGAAAGCGCGAAAACCGACATTAGATAGAACAGCGTGAATATGCCGAGCGAAGAGAGCGTTCCGATTGCAAGCAAGCCGGGATATTTTCGAAGCACCGCGACGAACGGGACTTTCACAGTCGTGCGGCGGCTGATCGCTTCGCGAAAGATTGGCGTTTCGCTGATTGTGAGCCTCACGTAAAGCCCAACAAGTACAAGGACAGCGCTGGCCAGAAACGGAATACGCCATCCAAATGCGAAAAACTGATCGTTCGTCAGCCACTTTGAAATAGCCAGGAAAATTCCGCCGGACAGGATGAAACCGACCGGCGGGCCCATCTGCGGAAACATGCCGTACCAGGCGCGTTTTCCTGCCGGAGCATTTTCTATGGCAAGCAAGACGGCGCCGCCCCATTCGCCGCCCAGACCAAGGCCTTGTCCGAATCGGAGTAAAGCGAGCAACACAGGCGCAAGCACGCCAATTGCAGCATGGCTTGGCAAAGCGCCGATCGCGACCGTCGAGACGCCCATCGTGAGAAGCGCTGCAACCAGAGTGGCTTTCCGCCCGATGCGGTCGCCGAAATGCCCGAAGAGCACCGAACCGATCGGGCGCGCGATGAAGGCAATTGCAAACGTGGCGAGCGACGCGAGGGTGGCCGACACCACATCGGACGCTGGGAAAAACAGTTTCGGAAAGACAAGAACGGCGGCCGTTCCGTAAATATAAAAGTCGAAATATTCGATCGTCGTGCCGATAAGGCTGGCGAAGAGAACCTGCGCAGGCCGGTTAGCAACGCGCGCAGCGGCTTGCTTTTTCGCCCCCTCGGTGCTGAACGATTCGCTCAAAGGGCCACAAGCTTACTCCAGCGCGGCGCGCTAAGGGATCACAAATTACGTGTATCCGGGCGAACGCGCTTATTCGGTTCCGTTGCGGCGCTTTGCGAGCGGGAGCGGAAACGCGATCAACGGCTTGGCTTCGCGTTCACCGGACGGAAGCGCGAACGGACGTGGAAGGCTTGTTGGCCTGTGACGAATTTCAAGCGGCAGCGGTGGCTGCGGCGTGCGCTCGAGTTTCCCGCCGACCGTGAGATAGCCTTGATTTCGAAACCATGTCTGGGCCTGCTCGTATTCGGTGGGCGTATTCAAATTGTTCAAGACAAGTCCGTCCGGATCGAATTCGCGCCATTCGGGTTCGTTCAAGATTTCGAGGCGCAGAAGTTTCAATGCGTCGACGATTTTGGGCACGCGTCGCAGCAGCGATCGCGCAACTGGATTGGCGCAATCGCGATGATAAACCGCTGCAAGCGGCTCCACGCCGCGCGTGGTTCGCGGGATGACAACCTCGGCGTCCGACTTCGCGGCTCGGTCAAGTAGCCATGCGAGCCAGCGGATGTTCAGGTAAGGCATGTCGCACGCGACGATCAAATTCCACGCCGAGTGCGAATGCGAAAGAGCCGTCACAATCCCGGCCAGAGGCCCATTGCGGCTGTTCACTTCCGAGCGAATTCCGAAATCGTCGTCGGGAATGGCGCGAATGCCAACCGGAACCGTGTTCCGCTTCGCGCCGATCACAGTAATTTTGCGGACGAGCGGCGCCACGAGCCGCGCCGTCTGCAAAATCAGCGGGACGCCGCCGAAATCCAGCAAATGCTTCGCCCGCCTCATCCGCGAACTGACACCGCCGGCCAGAATGAATGCCTCGAACGACAGGCTACGTTTTGTAGGTGTCACCATCTTGGAAGAACCCGTTTCCAGTTTGGGTCGACGTGCTTCCTCATTTCGGCTTCGTCGTCGCGCTTTCGGAGGGAGCATTTTGCAAAGCGCTCACGGCCGCGGGCGAGCTGGTCATAATCGAGATCGACGCCTAGTCCCGGTTTGCCAGGAATGCGAACGCGTCCGCGTTGGAATTTAATGCGGCCGCCGTCGACGATTTCGTCTTCGGCAGTTTGCCAGGGATAGTGCGTATCACACGCATAAGTGAGATGCGGAGTGGACGCGGCGGCATGCGCCATCGCCATCAGCGAGATGCCGAGATGACTATTCGAGTGCATCGAGAGGCCCAAGCCGAACGTCTCGCAAACTTTTCCAAGATGCTGAACTTGCCGGATGCCGCCCCAATAATGCGGATCGCAGAGCACGATCTGGACTGCGTCCGTTCGCACGCTTTCAGGCAGGTCGGCGAATGACGTGACCGCAACGTTGCTGGCTAGCGGCACGCGCACTCCACCTTGCAGCAGCTTGCGGCGCACTTCCGCCATGCCTGCGAGACTGGCCGTGGGATCTTCGAGATAGCCGCCGTTGTCCAGCTCCGATTGCAGCGCTTTGCCGATTTCAGTCGCAGTATCCACGGACCAGGCGCAGTTGGGATCGAGACGAAGGGGCACTTTGGAACCAAAGGCGGCGCGAAGCTGGCGGATCGTTTCCATTTCGATTTCGGGGTCGAGTACGCCCGCCTTGAGTTTTATTTCATCGAAACCATACTCGCGGGTCATCTGCTGGACTTGCTTCACCAGAGCCTGTGGCGTCAGAGCCTCGCCGTAGACATCGTCGCGTCGATCATCCCCGTCTCCGCCGCCGCCCGCGTGCTTGTAGAACGCGTACGCGGAAAAAGCGACTTCGTCCCTCGCTCGCGCGCCGAGCAGATCGCAGATCGTCTTGCCAATCGATTTGCCGATCAGGTCGAGACAGGCAATTTCGAGAACGGAGTTGATGCGCGCTTCGAGATCGAACGGATTTTCGCCCGGGACAAGGTACGTTTGCGAACGATCCTGGCTTGTCCCTGCGCGTCTTGTTCCTTGTTGCGTAGCGATTTCGCCCAGCACACTAAACGGATCGGAGCCTGCCAGCTTTGGCTTGAGCGAATCCAAAACGCGCGCAAGGGCTTCGCCGCCGTGTGTTTCGCCGAGGCCCACAATGCCATCGCCACCGTCGAGCTCGACGATCGTGCGCAGCGCGTAGGGAGCATGCAAGCCGTAGGAGCTGCGCAGGGGAGGATCGGCGATCGCTATGGAATGCACGCGCAACTCAGCGATTCGCAAACCGGCAGCGGACGTCGCTGCTGTTAGTTCTTTATCGGACATTATACGATTAGGCCTAATTCAGCAAAACTGAGGCTAAGAGAGTACACCCGAATCGCGCGAAAGCCAGTGCAAAGACGTGCCCGCTTGCTGTGCCCTCATGGCGATGGAACAGGCTCCCCGCTTCCGCAGCGACCCCTGCTTGCCGGATTTGCCACCGCCTTCTTCGGCCCCACCTCAGTCCCAGGCTCTCGTCTGGGGGTTTGGGCAACTACGGCCTAACGTTCCCCTTGCAGCGGATGGCTTGCAAAATATCGGCCCAAATTCTCCACAAGCGTTTGCGTCCCCGCTCTCACGTTATCGTTGAGCGCCTTCACAACGTCCACGACGTTCTTCCCGCTGACCCGCTCGTCATGCGTGTACGAATCGCTCCAAACAATGCTCGCCGACTTCGGATCGTACAACTCCAGATGAAGCGAGAACCGCGCCGCCAACTGCGGCTTGTCCACTTCATCCAGCGCATCGAGATGCGCGCGAACGATGTAGTCGCCGTGCAGATTGCTCGCTATGGCGGCGACCGATCGATATTGCTTCGTCGCGCGCAGCGCGGAAATCAGGCTCTCTTGAATCATGTCCGCTGGAGGCTCGCTCCAGCGCTGGTATTCGTACGTCCCAAGCTGGAGCTCGCTGGCTCGGTAAACGAGCCGTTCATCGCGGTAAAGATGATCCGCCGTCACCCGCGCCACAAGCAGCGAAACCGGCAACGCGGAGGTCGCGTTCTCGACCGGCGCATCCGGCACATCCAGCTCATAGTATTTGATCGGACGTGAACTCCCGCACGACGCGGACAATCCCGCAACGATGAGAATCAGCAATATTTCGCGCATTCTTGCGTGCATTTGACGAATCATTGAGGTGGCGGGTCGCCTGGCTTTCGCGGTTTGATTCCAGACGGCCGGATCAACGTGTAAGGCCGCGCTTTGATTGTCTCGGTAAACGAATTCAGATTCTCCGTGATGCGCTCCAAATTATCGAGAATCTCATCCAGATTTTCCGCGTTGGCATTCACCGTGCGGTTCAACTGATCGCTCAGCGTCGCCGTGGAGCCAAGCGTCTGCCGCAAGCTCGCAACCGCCTGATGCAAATCGGGCCGGTCCTCTCCAATCGCGGCGTCGAGATGCGCCAGCGTATCATCCGCTTGTGCTGCCGACTTCTTGAAATCGTCGAGCAGAGGACCCAGCTTCGCCGTGCTCTCATTCACATTTTTCAGCGCCTCGCGAATTTCCGGGCGATCCTCGTCCAGCATCCCGCGCACGTTCCCCAGGCTCGCCGAAATATTCGCGCGATTCTGCTCATTCAGCAAATCGTTCACGCGGTTCAGCGTGCTCCCCAACTCAACCACGCGCTGGTTCAAATTCCGAACCAGATCGTTCGCATTCGGGCCGAGTTCGGACACCGTCGCGAGAACATCCGAAAATCCCACGTATTCGACCGACTGCAGAGTCGAATTGGCAGGCGCCTTCGACGAACTGGGCGAGCCGGGCAGAATGCCCAGATAATTGTCGCCAAGCGGACTCGTGCTGGTGATGAGGGTCTTGCTATCGACTTTTACCGGAACATCCGGCCGCACCGCAAAATCGATCTCCATCCGCGTGGGATCTTGCGGATCGCTTGCAACCTTCCGCACGCGCCCAACCGGCGGACCGCCCGCATACCTCACGAGCGCCCCAGGCCCAAGCCCGCCTGCATTCTTGAAATAGGTGCGATAGGGCGTCTCCCCGCCATTCATCACGCCCGAAAGCATGAAGACAGTCACCACCAGCAAGCCCACGGCAACCAGCACGAAGAGCCCGACCAGCGCCTGCTCGCGTTTTGAATCCATTAGCCCTTCGCCTCAGTGCCGCGCTGGCGGAGTTTCTCCCGTCAGCATTTGCAGATAGTCGATCTCATCGCTGATTTCCGGCTCGGGAACCCGGTCCAGAAATTGCCTGACGCGCGGATGGTGGCTCGCGCGCAGTTCCTCAGGCGTTCCGTTCGCAACGATGTTTCCCTTGTCGATCAAGATCATTCGGTCCGCGATCGAAAATGCGCTCGCCAGCTCATGCGTGACGACGAGAATTGTAATCTGAAACGCATTTTTCAACTTTAGAATCAACTCATCGATGCCCGCCGCTATGATCGGATCGAGTCCGGCGGAGGGTTCATCGAAAAAGAGGATCTCCGGATCCATCGCTAGCGCTCGCGCAATGGCGGCCCTCTTTTTCATTCCTCCGCTCAATTGCGCCGGCACGTAGCTCTCAAACCCCGCAAGCCCCACCTGATCCAGCTTGAGCCTCACCATGATTTCGATCGTCGAAGGATCGAGCGCCGTATTTTCACGCAGTGGTAGTGCGACGTTCTCACCCACGGTCATCGAACCGAAAAGCGCGCCGCTCTGAAATGACATTGCCATTTTTGTGCGTAGCTCGTCCCGCTCGCGCTCGCTCATCGCCACGAAATTCCGCCCCTGGATCCAAATCTCGCCCCCGCTTGGCTGTTCAAGGCCCGCCAGCGCACGCAGCAGCGTGCTTTTCCCGGAGCCCGAACCGCCGAGAATCACCAAAGTCTCGCCCCTGCTCACATCGAAACTGATCCCGTGCAGTATTTCCCGCTCGCCGTAATTCACTCGAAGGTTGCGAACCGAGATGGCGATATTCGAGGAAGCCGGATTCTTCGTGGGCGCGCTGGAGGCTGGAATCATCACTCATTGCGGCGCAGTGAAATAGAAAAGCGCCGTGAAGACGAGGTCGACAGCGATTACAAGGAAGATGGATTTTACCACAGCGGATGTCGTCGCCCGCCCCACCTCTTCAGGCCCAAGCTTCGTGGAAAGGCCTTCCTGGCAGCCCACGGCCGTGATCACGAAGCCGAATAAAACGCTCTTGATCAAGCCCGTGACGATGTCGCGCAGCATGAGCGCATGAAGCGTGGCTCGAAAATAGCTTCCCCACGTGAACCCCGCAAAAAACACGCCGAATGCGCCGCCGCCGCAAACGCCCATAAAATCCGCCCACGTCGTCAGGCAAGGCATCATCAGCGCCATCGCCAGAAATTTCGGGGCCACCAGAAAATGCACCGGATCGAGCGCCATCGTCTCCAACGCATCGAGCTCTTCGTTCACCTTCATCGTTCCGATTTCGGCGGCAAACGCCGAGCCCGACCGCCCAATCACGATGATTGCCGTCATCAGCGGCCCAAGCTCGCGCGTCACGATGATCGCAACCGCGTCCGCCACGAGCTGCATGGCGCCCAATTTTCGCAGTTGGTAGGCGCCCTGCAGCGCGAGAATCGTCCCCACAAAAAAAGAAATCAGTGAAACAATCGGGATCGCCTCGACGCCGATCGCCATCGCCTGATGCACGGCCCGGCTCAACCGAAGCTTGCGCCCGCGAAACGGCTCGATGAACACGGCCCGGGCGGATCCAGCCGTCAGTCCGGCCAGATTCCCCAAATAGGCCAATCCATCGATCGTCGATTCGCCGATTGCTCTAGTGAAGGCCATGGTAGATGGCGTGGCGCAGCAAGAAATGCGTGCAAATGCGATGCTTACGAGCCGGAAGCCGGTTCCGCCTGCAAAGCCTCCTGCTCGCTCTGATGAATCTCAAACACTTTTGTCAGCCGCGTCAATTCCAGCACCTGTCGGGCGGCTTTGTTCAGTCCAAACAGCGCAAATCCGCTCTTCAAATCCCGCGAAACGCGCAACGCCTCCACAAGTGACGCAACGCCCGCGCTATCGATATAGCGCACCGCGTTCATATTAACGACCACCCGGTGCGCATGCTTCTCGCGAAACAACCCGAGCAGTACTTTCCTCACCTGCGGCGTCGTACGCAACGTGATATCGCCGTTCAGATCAACGACCGTTGAATTTCCGGATTCGCGAACGCCAATCTCCATCAATCACCCCAAAAACGTTGTGCCAGAGATCAACCGCACATGCAATCTCTTTTCCTGGCGATCGCGTATCGGGACCGCAATTCTCAAATCTCTTCGGTCCATATGCGTAATACGCCTCTCCGCCGCGCCATATTACGCCTCGAAGTCCTCGCCACATCTCAGCTTCTCGCAGAATTCCGCCCGCCGCCACAGGCCCGTCATCGTCTCGAAAACTCGCATGCATTTCGCTCACGTCAGCCGTTGACTTATCCATTTTCCTCGGGGAATAATGCATTTGTTCGGGTGTTGGAGTTCACCCTAAACCGCCCCTAAAGGGGGCAGATGACTCCTACTAGAGGGTTTGTTTCTGGCCTGGGGTCGTTTGCCTGCTCCCTGTTCCCCGCGCTGAGCCCCTCGAAGAGTATCGACTGGCAAAGCAGACGCGATTCCTATGACCAAATACCTGATCGTAGCTTTTGGCGGCGCACTGGGCTCCATGCTGCGCTTCTGGGCCGGAACGTTCGTCGGCGGCCGCCTCGGCACGCGCTTTCCATACGGCACATTCGTCATCAACATCACCGCATCCTTTCTCATCGGCTTTATCATGACGATTCTCGCCGAGCGCGCGCACCTCAGCGCAAACTGGAGATACTTGCTCGTGATCGGCTTCCTCGGCGGCTACAGCACCTTTTCGTCCTTCGAATGGGAGACCTTCGCCGTCTTCCGCGACGGCGAATTTTTGATCGCCGCGTTGAACGTCGCGCTCAGCGTCATCGTCGGCTTTGTCGCAGTCTGGCTCGGCGTAATCGCCGGAAAGACAGTCGCCTGAAAATGAACTTGGCAGGATTTGGAAAGTTTGAACGAATTGACCGAGGCATTCAAAGCTCCTGTGTTGATCGCCTCTGGTCGGAAGGGGTTCAGGTTTAAACGTAGCGCCGCGGCCTTCGGCGCGGCACTTGAGCACAGGCTGGCACAAACGCCAGCGATTCCGGCCGCACTTTAAAGAGCGTTTCCCAGCCGTCGCCTGCGATCGAGCGGTCGCGTGTAATCGAGCCGTCGCGCTCGCTTTGGCAACAAACCAGCACCGTAGGCGCGGCACAACTTAGCCCAGCGCGTGAGCACTGGGTGTGAACACGAGGATGCAAGAGCGCCGTAGGCGCGGCACAAGCTCTTACGCAACCGCGCTCGCATTGCGCCACAGAAACGCGGCATTTAGAGGGAGAACGAATGCTAAAACCGGGCCCTGCCAAAAAAGTGAGCATCTACGTTGGCGAGGATCATCGCTATCGCGGCCAGTCGGTGTACTCCGCCATCT
>DATEME010000295.1:0-1115 GCA_035275865.1 Candidatus Acidiferrales bacterium
GACCTCGAGGCGCTGTTTGAATGGCCGCTCACGCGCGCCAACCAGATCCGTTCTCAGCAGCAGCGCCAGCGCGGCTGGAAGCTGTATTCCTTCCACGCTCCCGAGGTCGAGTGCATTGGCAAGGGCAAGGCCAGCGCACCCTACGAGTTCGGCGTCAAGGCCTCGATCGCTACCACCAATGCTCGCGCGCCAGGCGGCCAGTTCGTGCTGCACGCCAAAACGCTGCCGGGCAATCCCTATGATGGCCACACGCTGGGCGTCGTGATCGAAGACACCGAAAGGCTTACCGGCTGTGAGATCGAACGTGCCTATGTCGACAAGGGGTATCGTGGTCACCGCGCGGCCAATCCACGCCGCGTCTTCATTTCTGGCCAAAAGCGCGGCGTCTTCGGCGTCATCAAGCGCGAACTGCGACGCCGCTGCGCCATCGAGGCCGTGATCGGACACATGAAGACCGACGGTCACCTCGGCCGCTGCCATCTTAAGGGCCGCCAAGGCGATGCCGCCAACGTCATCCTCACCGCCGTCGGCCACAACCTCCGACTTGTCCTGGCCTGGCTCAGGGCTCTCTGTCGCCTAATTGTGCTCGCGCTCCTGCAGGCTTTCGCAACCCGGTCAGCACTCAAATCGGCTTCTTAACGGACGACTACTGTGGATCGCCAACTTTGGAAATCTCTGTGCTCAAGGGCGGCCCCAACTAGCGATTTGATCGCGATAGACGCCAAGCACAAAAAGGCGAATGGCTGACGACAGATTGGCATGTTTCCGACCGCCATCGATCTTGCCGATCATCGCTGCGACGGTCATCCCGTGCTCGCTGGCGATCTCCTTGAAACTGTCCCAGAATTCATCTTCAACGCTGACACTCGTTTTATGGCCTGCAATGACAACGGAGCGCTTCAAAACCGGAGACATGGCTTCCTCCCCCACGAATGAGCCAGCAATAATATGATAAGCAAGCGACACTATATTGACGGTGCGGCCTTTCGGACAAGGAAAACCCTCGGACTTGCTGCCACCGATGGATAGCGAAGTGTTGCCGTAGCGGTATGGGCGTGTAGCTAAATGCGTTGGTTGACATCCCGCATCGATATTTAAAGCCAGTGCCAAGGTAC
>DATEME010000296.1:0-8771 GCA_035275865.1 Candidatus Acidiferrales bacterium
TGGCGACGTAAATGAGCCGGCGCCGGGCACGGCCGAGCCGGTGGCGGAGGAATACGGAAATTCCGGCAGAAGGTGATATGCTCATCCCATGCCTGCGAACATCGACATCATTGTACGGAGTGCGGATTCGACCGAGACAAAGCTGCTCGTCGAGACGAAGTTGAGTTTGGTGGACCTGGCTCGGGTTGAGGGGCAACTCAAGGGTGCCATGCTTGACGTGTCCTGTCCGGTTGGAATCATTGTGACTCCTGAAAGAATGTGGATGTATGTCGATGAATATACGTCTACAGGGCCAACCTCCATTCACTTAGTAGGCGAATTTGCGATCGGCGATTTGCTGCGATACAAAGGGCCAGGAAGCGCGGGAGAAGGTAGAGACTTTGAGAATTTTGTTCAGCACTGGCTGGAGATCCTGCCGCAGATCGCAACCCGCGATCGCGTCCCCAACGCGCGGCTATGGGATGCGCTGAATAGGTTTGTCCTGCCAGCCGTCGAGACCGGCGATGTTCGCGCTGCCGCTCCGCGGTACTGATCGCTTCGATGCCTTCGAAGCACGTCTTCGTAGAGACTAACTGGGTTGTCGATTGTTTTGCTCCGGCGCCTTTTGCGACGGCCGCTGCACTGAGCCTGTTGCAGTCGGCGCCGGGGCGCTGTCGCGTTGCACGTCCCCGGCATTTGCCTGAGTGAGGCGCGCTCAGTTATCCGCAGGAAGTTTCAGCCGCGCAATCAAGCCGATCCAATTCGAAATTATCTTCGATGGGCTAAGGCAAATGGGCGTATCGAGCTGGAGGCGGAAATGCCGATCAGACGCTCACTGGACCAATATGAATCCTTCATTCTCAGCGAATTGGAGCAGTCAGAGGCGCATATCCAATCGCTAAAAAACGAGAACGGCGTGAACGTATTCGCGCTCACGGAGCACATGCTGGAATCGTCTCTGAAATTAGGAACGGAAAAGCTCGAACTCGATCCCTTCGACTATTCGATTTTACCTGCGATCCTCAGCAGAGCGGCTGATATCACAGCAGGCGAGAACGATGCCGAGCTTTTTTTTTGCGAATTGGATGGAGACCTACAGCCCTGGGACAGAAACGGGAACCGAAAGCCGGTTTTAGCTCAGCTCTACGATGATGCCCACGTCTGGGTTTACGGAGATTTTGAAATGTCAGCACCGGCGCGCCCGGAGGAATGGAAAAGGTAAGACGACACATTTTGCTGAACCTAGAGGGCAGGAGTCGTTGCGCAGAAATTGCCGGAAATTGAGAGAGGGCGACGTGGTGAAAATGCTGGATGAGATTACGCTGGAGGATTAGACGATGACGGCGGCGGTTCGGAGACAGCTCTAACCTCAGCGCTTTTGGAGCGTAGATCGACCAAGAGAACGATTCCGAGGCTGAGGATCGGCTCACAGCGCGCCAGTACGCGCGGCACATCGAGAGATTTACGTTTCATACACTTGCCCGGCCGAAAGTGCGCAAATCGCTGCACATTCTGCGACTTTCGGAATCACTAAGCTGGTCCCTCCGGGAAACGCTCCAACTGATAGCAGTCACACAGTTTAATACGCGCGTCTTGATTGCTCACGGATAAATCGCAGTTTTGGCAGCGCAAGTGCGCGGAGGGCTCCAAACGTATTCTGCGCGTGATCAATTTGAGCTTTGGTCGGCTATACGCTTTAGCCGCCCAAAACCCGCCATCCGGTCCGCGCGGTTGCGCAGGGCCCCAACCTTATGAGTCCGATTGAGTCCGAATTCACAAGAGGAGGAAGGAGGCATCGATGGCACGAGGATTTACAAAGATCGCTATGGGTCTCGGAGCATTGCTTCTCTTTACGTCGGGTATAGCAAAGGCCAGCTCAATAAATCTTCAAAATGGTGGGACTGTTCAAGGGAGTTTAGTTTACGACATAACCACCAATTCGATCCTGTCGTTTGACTTCACGACCACCGCGGGCGGTGGCTTCGGCAATGAGTCGTTTATCGGCTCGGCACCGTATACTCCCGCTTCGGGTTACGGCGCGGTGGTGCTAACAAACAACGACCAAGACCAGGTATTTTCAATAGTGGCGGTCCAAACCGATGGCTCTGTAGATGAACTGGACCTCGTTGTGGCCTGCGGCGGTGTTGCAAACTGCGTCACGACCGCGAGTGCGACCGGCACGTCGTACGCTCTCGCCATAGGAGCTCCGCCTGCGCCCTGCCCAAACATACCCACCACGCAGGGTTATTGCATTGAGTCCGGTCTTCAGAACAGCGTGCCCGGCGGCCTGTCAGCTGACCCCGCTACGGCAGGTTTCCTCGATGTGCTTGACCCCACCTGCAACAATGGAACAACCGACGAGTGCGCTTCCGTGACGTTGAATGCAGCAAATTTGTATCCTGTTTTCAACCCAAGCGGCGGCGGTGGTGGTGTCTCCACACCGGAGCCTGAAACGCTTTCAATGCTGGCGTTGGGTTTGGCGATCATAGGGCTGGGCACGTGGAGGCGGCGCTCACTCGTGAATCTTGCTAGCTGAGCTCTCGACAACCAGGTTTTGACTTCGGCGTACGGACTCAGTCGCGGCCGGCCCTTGGGGCTCCGCCAGCCAAGGGTCGGCTTTTCGTTCACGCGAATACCGACAAAACGTCCGGTCGTAAACTCACGGGAGGAGTACATTCGAGCGGCGCCCACCGCGTGTTGGATGAGAGTACGCGGGAGGATTAGCTGTTGCTGCGATTGCCGTTGGCGTCTGTCTTCGCGCCGAGTTCGAGCGCGGAGGAGAGGAAGCCGGCGGTTTTCTCAGCCGCGTAAGCGGGCGGAAGCGCGTTAGCGGTGGCGCGGCAGCGCCCGCGGCAAAGAAACGGGACCAGCTAGGACAAAATCTCTTCCAAGCTAGGGATCAGCGTGGAAAACATCTCAGTCTTGGATATGAACTTCCGAACTCCAATCGCCTTCGCTTGCGACTCAAGGAACGGATTATTGTGAAGGGTGTACATGACGATGGGCAATTCGGGATGGTGCTTGATAATTTCTCTTGCCGCGTCCAGCCCATTCATCACAGGCATTTGAAAGTCGAGCACAACGACATCCGGTTCGAGCTTTTCCGTTAACTTGACCGCCTCATCACCATTCGCCGCCTCAGCGCATACCTTCCATTCGCCGATACGACGAAGCTCATTCCCTATCGTCCTCCGCATGTGTTCGTTATCGTCTGCAATAATTATGGATGGCAAGGGCCTCACCTCTTTTTCCAAGCGGGGCTGATTGTGCTTCGCGTTGACTGGCGGGGAACGCGTTTACCGGCACAGTTTCATTCGATCAATGGACGAGAAACATCACCATACTCTACGTGCCGTAATTTGGCCGCATTTAATGTCTAGCGCGGGCTGCGTTATTCACCGCATGGATGATTGTTCAAAAAAAGGCAAGCCTGTAAAGGGCCTTACGATAGGGGAATACCGCGTTCACTATAGAGATGCCGCCATCTGGCGTTCGCCTTCACTCACCGCTGTGTGAGGCGATTCCGAATCGGCCAGATATGTCCGAAACGACCGCTTTTTCTTTGCTACCCGACGCAAGGCGCCGCCAGGGATGGCAGCGCTACCACATAAAGGCAGCGGCGGGTCAGAGGAGGATGAGGCCGTGGCGGATGCCGAGCATGACGGCTTCGGTGCGGCTTGCGGCACCGAGTTTGCCCATGACGGAGCCGACGTGGAATTTCACGGTGTTTTCGGAGATGCCGAGGCGGGCGGCGATCTCTTTATTGGCGAGGCCTTCGGCCATGGCGCGCAGGACTTCGATTTCGCGCGGCGTCATCGCTTCGACGAGCGGCTCGGTGGAGCGATCCAAAGTGTGCGACGGAAAGATTTGATCGGCGTCTTCTACGTCGAATACGAAAAGTCCTGCGACGACAGCTTCGATCGCGGCGGCAATTTGTGCGGCGCTCGCGTTTGAAGGCAAGACGGCTCTCGCGCCGTGGCGCAGGGCGTTTGCCCAGGCTTCAGGGGGATCGCGCACCAAGAGAACGACGGGGGTGAGTTGCGAAAACGCCACCTCAGGGGCTAAAGCTCCGCTTCCAAATGGACCTCTTATGTCGGACCTAAAGGTCCGACCCCCTAAAAACCCTCTGTTTTCCGAATAACTTTGCTCGTCGCCACCGGCGGCCACGATCACATCGGCGTGCAAATCGTGCTCGTCCGCCAGCTCGTCTAAGTCCGAGTCAGATTCGCCTTTCGTTTCGGCGGTAGTTTCGTCGAGCAACTGAAATTGCGCGTACGGGCGCAGCAAGGCTTCGAGTCCAGCCTTGACGACCGGCGAAGAGGCCTTGATGAGCACGCGAATCATGCAGCGGCCATGCTGTGCAGCCCGAGGCGAACGGCGACGCTGCGAATGTTCGTCCTATCGCCGCGCAAAAACTGCACGCGGACGACGCGATCGGCATCGGCGGCGAGCACACGCTCGAAATCGTCGAACGAATCGAACGGGCGTCCGTCGAAGCCGATGAGGATATCGCCCAGCATCAGCGAGGCTGCTTCGGCTGCGCTGCCTTTGACGATCTCCAGAATAAGTATGCCAAGCTGCGTCGCCTTGTTCACCGCGACCTCGACCGGCCGCGCGGCAATGCCAAGCGGGGCGCGTGAGGATTTGCCTTTGAGCGCGAGAGAGACGGCGTTGCTCGGCACCGCCAGGCCGACGCCTGCGGCGATCATCGTGTTGATGCCGACGACTTCGCCGCGAGCGTTTGCCAGCGGCCCGCCGGAATTGCCGGGAGCGAGACGCACGTCCGCCTGAATCCATTTCATCGGACCGAGGCCGGGGACGCGTCCGAGCGCATGCACGACACCCGTTGTGAGCGCGCCGGTAAAGCCGAGCGGATTGCCGATGGCGATCACGAGTTCGCCGACGCGGAGGCGGTCGGAATCGGCGAGCGGCGCGGCATGGAGGCCGATCGCGTCGATGCGGAGCACGGCGAGATCGCGGAGCGCGTCACGCGAGACGAGATTCGCGGGCGCGCGAGTGCCGTCCCACAGTTCGACTTCGATTGGCTTGGCGGAGGCGACATGCGCGTTGGTGACGATCGTTCCTTTCGGATTTAGGATGACGCCTGAGCCTTGGCCGCCGCGCCGGCGCCCTTGCGCGCCGACTCTTACCTGCACGGTCGAGCGGCGGAGCCTCTCGGCAATTTCGCCGAAGCCCGCGGTTCCAGATCCTGAAATGGCCATTTCAACTCCGTTTCCCCGGGGGCTCTCCCACGGTCAACGGCGACTGCTTCATCGCGCCGCCGCGTATGTAGTTGATGTTCAGGGTGCTACCGACGACTCCGGAATCGGAGAAGTTCTGAAGGTCTTCCGCGCTTTCGATGCGCGCGTCGCCAATGCTGGTGACGACGTCGCCGATCAGCAGGCCGGCCTTGTCCGCAGGCCCGCCCGGCTCGACGCTGAGCACGATCAGGCCGCCGCGATTGGCAATTGAGAGGCTCTTTCGCAGATCGTCCGAAAACGGCACCTGCTGCACGCCGATGCCGAAATAGCCGCGCGGGACAAAGCCGCGTTGCAGCAGTTTTTCGGCCACGTCGGCGACGGTCGAGACAGGTATCGCGACGCCCGCGATCCGCGAAAGAGCTGAAGTTGCGATGCCGACGAGTTCGCCGCGAGCGCTCAGAACCGCGCCGCCCGACGACTGCGGGAACAGTTTCGCGTCAAGACGGATGTAACCGTCGAGTTGACCGCCGCGCCAAGTGCGCCACGCGCCGGACATCGCGCTGACGATGCCGAGGCTCGCGTTCGCGCCGCTATCGGGCGAGCGGCCGACGACAAGAGCCAATTCGCCGGCTCTTACGGCTGAGGCTCTGGGGAGCTGCGCCGATGCCAATGCGGCGGATTGGAGTTTTAGCACGGCTAAGTCCGTGCCGGGATCGCGGCCGACGAGCGTCGCCGCGACGCTCTTACCGTCCGCGAGCGTTACGCTGATGTCCTCGTCGCGATGGATCGTGTGGTCGGCGGTTACGATCGCGTCCTTGCCCCAAAAGACGCCGCTCGATGGGTAATGCCGACGCGCGCGTATGCTGACGATGTGCGGCGCAACCGTGTCCACGATTGTTGCCAGTTCGTTTGAAAGGCTTATTAGAGTGCTCGCCATTTGGTTCGAATCTCCTGTGTTTTCGGGGAGTGACCCCGCGTCTATAGGGCTGAATGTGACAGGTTCTGCGGGAGCGCACATCATCCAAACAGGTAGGGAGGGCCTGGACGAAAGGATTGGACTGCGAGTGCCCGACCAAACCGCAGATCGACCCCACGAAACATTTGTGGAACTTTTGGGGCGAGGGGATCGTATCTCGGGGCATAGGAGGAATCACATGCGGACGAGAAGCGTTGTTTCCACCACGGGCCGGTTGGCCGCTGCGGCGGCGGCTGTGCTTTGCGCGGCATTTTTGATGGCGAGGGCGGCCGGGGCCGCTCCGGAAGAGAAGTTCCTGCACGTGCAGGTTTCGGATACGAAAACGAGCGGCGAGAACGTGAATGTGAACCTCCCGCTAACGGTGGCCGAGAAAGTGCTGCCGACGATCAACCGCGGGCCATTGCACAACGGGCGCGTGACGCTGGATCGGGATCAGCTCCAGGGCATCGATATGCCAGCGATCATCGACGCGATCAAGACGTCACCGGATAACAAGATGGTCACGGTTCGGCAAAAAGACGAAAACATCGACGTCTCCAAGGCGGGCGGGAACATCGTGGTGCATGTGAACGACACAGGAAAGCATGGCGACAACGTTAATGTGACGGTGCCGATTGCTGTGGTGGATGCGTTGTTTTCGACCACGCAGAAGAATGAGATTGACGTGGCGGCGGCGCTGCAGGCGTTGGATAAGGCGAGCGATTCATTTTTGGTGACGGTAGAAAACGCGACAGAGCATGTGCGCGTTTGGGTGGATAGCCACAGCCAGCCGCAGTGATTGAATGTAAAAGGAAAGCGCACAGCGAAGAGCGGCTGTGCCACATGCGGAGGGAAGATGATACTGCTCGGGAAGATTGCCCTCGGGATGATGGGCGCGGCGGTGGCGAGCGCGGGCCTGCTTTGCAGCGAAGGGTTCGTGGATGTGAACGTGGTGCAGCATCGGGATTCTCCGCCGCACATTCACGTGATCGTGCCGGCGATGCTCGCGCCGATTGCGGTGCGTCTTGTACCGGATGAAAAGTTGGCGCGTGCGTCAGAGCAGATTCAGCCGTGGCTGCCGACGGTTCGCGAGGCGCTGGACGGGCTGCGCGATGCGCCGGATATGACGCTCGTCGAGGTGTCCGATCCGGACGAATATGTGCACGTGGCGAAGTATGGCGGCGATATTGTGGTCGACGTGGCTGACAGGGGCGAGACCGTGCACGTCTCGGCGCCGATAGGCGCGATTTACAGCACGGTAGAGGCCTTGGCGGCTGTTGCGCCGATGTCAAACAATCGTTCGTCTTTGTGATCTCGACAAAGGGCGTAGCAAGCGTGCGCCCCTACGACCTCATTCGGGCTCCCCAGTCTGCGGGATTTGCATCGCGCGCGTGGCGCGAGAAGAGCCAGTGATGCCCGTCGATATCTTCGGCGGCGTACTGGTATTCGCCGTAAATCGTCTCGTGCGGATGTTCGAGAATTTTTGCGCCGGCGGCTTTGGCGCGAGCGTAATGCGCATCAACATCTTCCACAAATATCGTGAGGCTTTGCGTTCCGTAACCTAGTTGCGCCGGGCTTTTGATTCCCTCTTTTGCCGCGTTCACCATGATCCAGGCGTTTCCTAAATGCAGTTGCGCACCGCTGATTGGTTTGCCGTAGCGGTAGTGTTCCATGAAACCGAAGGCGCTGTTTAGCCATGCGATTGCGGCTTCGAGATTCCGATAATTGATATGGGGCAGGATTGTGTCTGCGGGAACCGAGCGATTTTTCATGGGGCGCTTACCTAGCGGCGATATTGTAGCCGATTTGCGGAACGTTGCTTCTCTATCGAAGGGAGCTGCCGCGCGTGAAGCGTTTCGGCAGGAAGACGAGGCGCCGTCGGGCGAAAGGGCGCAGCGAGCAGCGCCCCTACGGCAAAATCGATATTAGCGGTCGGCAGCGACGGGAGCGGCTGCGGCGGCGAGTTGGCTGTTCGCTGACGCCCAATTGAGGAGGCGGCGCGTATCCCAGAAGCGCATCGAACTGCTGCCCGCGCCCAGAACGACGACAGCAATCTGATTGCCCTGCGGAATTTGCAGGAGCGTGGCGAGGCAATAGCCTGCCTTGCTGATGAAACCGGTTTTGCCACCACGGACGTCGACGCCGGTGCCGAGCAGTTTATTCGTGCTGTGGATCGGAATCACGCGGGCGGCGGTGTGCACGTCGTACGTTTCGGTGCGGATGATCGGGCCGATCGTGTCGTCCGACGCCGCGAAGGCGATGAGATGCGAAATATCGTAGGCGGTGGACACATCGTCGGGATCGAGGCCGGTGGGATCTTCGTAATGCGTGTTAGCGAGGCCGAGGATCTGCGCCATGTTGTTCATGCGGTCGACGAATGCGGGCGTCGAGCCATCGGAAGTGCGCGCGAGGACGCGGGCTGCTCCGTTGTCCGAGGCGATCAGCATCAAGTGCAACAGTTCGCCTAGTTGGAGCTGGTCGCCGGCGCGGAGATGCGTTACCGAAGCATTTGTCACGTCAGGCCGAGTGACTTCGACGACGCGCGTCATATCGGGGTCGTCGGCGAGGAAAACGACGGCCGTCATGAGTTTCGTGAGGCTTGCGATCGAACGCTGCTCGTTCGAGTGCTCTTCCCA
>DATEME010000297.1:0-1645 GCA_035275865.1 Candidatus Acidiferrales bacterium
GACCAACTCTCCGTGCCAACGCGGGTTGCACTTCTCAAATTGAAAGTTCGCCCGGTTGGCACATCGGAAGTGTCCCGACCCGCTGAGGGGTTCGCGACGGGCCGGGACTTCGCAAGCACTGGAAGCGGTTCCCCACGCCCCCGCAATTACATTGTCTCACAGCAGATCAACGTCGAGGTAGCTATTCACTACCGGCGCCGGCTACGCAATCGAGGAATTCGGAGCGGTAAAGCGAAACCGCGGACCCAAGGTCTTGTCTGCTCGGCGCTCGACTGAGGGGATGCCCCAGATTTTGTTGAAGTAGGCGAAGCAGGCATCGCCATGGATGATGCTATGCGGCGTCAGCGTCGTGTTCAACTCGTTGGGTGACGTACTTGGATTGATGAGCTGCAAGCGCAGCTCTGAGAGCGGGCAGGTGCTTGTAGGCTTTCAATCGACGGAAGCCTTTGGCTGCCTCCATCATGCCGGCGGCGGTCCAGCGCAACGCCATCGCGGCGTTTCGCCACCGCTTCACGTTGCGGCAGACGCGACGCACGGTCCCCATCATGTTCTCAATTGAGTTGGTGCAGGCGAGCGAGCGCCTGAGCTTTATAGGCAAGCCGAGGCGGTTGACGGTCAGCATCTCGTCGAGCCCTTCGAGGATGCTGGCGGCGACACCGGGCGCCTGCTGGTCAAGCCGACGGGCGAGATTGCGCAACAGCCGCTCGGCTTTAGCGGCATCGTCGAGCTCCCAAGCTTGCCGAAGCGCCCGGCGTGCCGACGCATGCAGGCGCATGGGCAACCGCTCGATCACGTTGCGGGCTTTATGAATCTGGCAACGCTGGATCGGCGTGTGGACGCCGAAGGTGCGACGGATAACTTTGCTCAATGCTTTGGCGCCGTCGATGATGAACAGCCGGCAGACCTTGGGATCAAGCCCGCGCTCGATCAGGTTGTCGATGAGTGCCTGCACAACGGCGGCGTTCTCGGTTGCTCCTTCGATCAGGGCGAGTGGATGTTTGCGGCCTTCTCCATCAACGCCGAGGGCAGCGACCAGCACCAGGTCGTTGCCGATGTGCAGCCCATCGATCTGAATGACCAGGAGGTCCAGCTTGGACAGGTCAGACGCCATCCACTCGGCCAGCCGTTCTGCCGACAGTGCCACGAACCGGCGCGAGGCTGCTGACTTCGAGGTGCCATCTCCGGTAATGACCGGCATATCGCCCTCAGGCAGCCGTACAGCCCGCCTGAGCTTGCGCGTCGACACGTTGATCAGCATCAGGTTCATGGCCCAGCGGCCAAGCCAGTCCTCGGCCTGTGCCGCCGTCCAGGTCGGCAGCGCAACTTCATGGCCGTCGTAACTGCGCACCCGCGGGCGATGCACGGCAACCTTGCCACCATGAAAACCGATCTTTCCTTTGGTCCTGCCCCAGCGGTGGCCGACCCGGCCTCCGCCACGATAATGCGGCGCGCCGCCGAGCTGCCGCGCGTCCTCGCAAAGCATTTGCTCGATGGCTCCGATCCCGGCCGTCAGACAGAAGCGCTCGAAGGAGCTGTCCACATCTTGCCAAGCCGTCTCAAGGCTGGGCACGAGCGCGAGCGATGAAGGCGTGGTAATAGTCGTCATGGCGTTGCTCTCCTTTGCGGATTCGACACCCCGAGCCTA
>DATEME010000298.1:0-4272 GCA_035275865.1 Candidatus Acidiferrales bacterium
TGATGCCATTGATGGCGTCCTGCGCGTCGCGCGGTCGTTCGGGTTCGCGGCTGATCGCCGCAACCGGCGCGATGTCGCGAATTAAGTAGCCTGTCATAGAGCGTTGATCGCCGTCTGCTGCGCGCGCGCCGCGAGCGGCCACGCGGCTGCCGCGCCGCCGAGTGCGGCCAGCAATTCCCGCCGTCCGATGGTGACTGTCATACACCCCTCCCGCGCGAGGTGCGTAGAGGGAACGATACCACGCCACGATGGTGCAGTCTTCACGTTCAGGGGGGCAGGATGCTGGTTGCTTCCACCCTAAGGCAGACATTCGGACTGAGGCTGAGACTCAATCAACCGACAGCGAGGACCGGCCGTTTTATTCGATTACCTTAGTCGCAACACCGCGCTTCGCCGAACGAAAGATTATGGAAATGTGAGGCCCGTTTGCGTCACTCGCCTTTGACGTTCGCCGCCGTCATGATTGGCGTCCAGCGGGCAATTTCGCTCTTAACGAGTACCGCGAGTGGCTGCTGACCTCGTGCGGCCTTGGGCGGTATATCGGCGCCGAGGCCGAGCAGACGCTTACGCACGCTAGGGTCATCCAATGCCTTGTCGACGGCATCGCTGAGCGTGTCACGAACCGATTGCGGCGTGCCCTTGGGGGCAAACAGCGCAAACCAAGGTGCCGCTTGAAATTCTGGCAGCCCAGCCTCTTTCGAGGTCGGGACATTCGGAATGGCCGAATTACGTTCGGCGGTCCCGACTGCATAAGCCTTGAGCATTCCGGCCTGAATATGGGATCCGCTTTCCGGAACGCCGTCGCACATGTAGTCAACTTGGCCGCTCAGCAGCGCATTCGTGGCCGGGCCTGCCCCGGTGAATGGTACCAGTGTCGGCCTCACGCCCAAGAGTGAATTGAGCAAGAGACCGAAGTTGAAGATATTGGAGCCGACGCCTGCGTGCGCCATATTTAACTTCGCGGCATTTGCTCTGACGTAGGCCATAAATTCCTTCAGGTCGTTGGCCGGAAAGTTGTTCCTTGCCACGATGACGACCGGGACCTCGATCACCACGCCGATCGGCTCGAAGTCGACATCCGGCTTGTAGGCAAGATTGGGATAGAGCGACACGGAAACGGCATGAGTGCCCATATGGCCCATCAAGATTGTGTACCCGTCCGCTTTGGCGCGCATCGCGCGCGTCGAGCCAGTCGTGCCGCCGGCCCCCGGCACATTTTCGATGATGAACTGCTGCCCGAGTGTGCGCGCCATGTACTCGCCGACAATACGCGCACTAACGTCGCTGGACCCGCCGGCAGCGAACGGAACGACGATCGTAACGGGCCTCGCTGGATAGGCTTGCGCCCGCGCGATGCGCGACAAGGCCGGCAGCGCGGCAGCGCCCGCGGCGAGATGCAGAAAAGTTCGGCGGGAAAGTTTCATTTCAAACCTCCCTTCACATCATTCGATCACCTCGTCGGCGCGGGCGAGCAGCGTTGGCGGCACGTCGAGGCCGAGGGCTTTCGCGGTCTTAAGATTGATGACTAACTCGAATTTGGTCGACGATTGAACCGGTAGGTCGCTGGGGCGTGCACCGCGCAAGATGCGATCGACATAGGAAGCTGAGAGACGCAACAGCTCCACTAGATCAGCCCCGTAGGCCATCAGTCCGCCGCCAGTGGCAAAGAACCGCAACGGGTATACCGCAGGCAAGCGGTGATGATTGGCCAAAGCTACGATTTTGTCGCGATGAACTGTGGTGAATGTGTCCGGAAGGACGAGCAAACCGCCATTAGGTTCGCGTGCCAAAGCATCGACGGCATTATCGATGTCGGCCGGCGTGTATAGGTGCGCTCGGATCGGCCGCACGCCCAGAAGGGGGGCGCTCGTCGCAATCGCGCTCTGGTAGCCGACCCAGCTCGGATGGTTTGGATTCTGCAAGATCGCAACGCGCGACACGGAAGGGGCGATCTCCTTGAGCAGCGCCAGCCACTTGCTGCTCACGCCATATTCATAAAAATTCGTGAACCCGGTTACATTGGATTCCGGTCGAGCCGGGCTCATCACGACGGTGCTCTCGGAAGCGTCCAGGACCTGGACAAAGATGATCGGTATTGTGTGGGTCTCGACTCGCAGTGCGGACAATCCGGGCGGAGTGTTGACGACGATGACGTCCGGTGTCGAGCTCACCAATTCTTTTGCCAGCGTACGCGTGCGGTCAATGTCGCCCGCAGCCCAGTAATAGTCCACCCGGACGTTGCGTCCTTCCGTCCAACCCATGTCTTGCAGCGTCTTCCGGAACGCCGCAATGCGGGACTGACCCTCTGGATCGCTCTCGGCAAGCCCCATCAGCACACCGATCCGCCGCACCCGGCCGGACGGCTGCGCGCGCACCGCGAGCGGCCAAACGCTCGCTGCGATGGCCAAACCGCTGATGAGGTCTCGACGATTAAACCGACCGCGCGGCATGTGTTTTCCCCACGTTGCCGATCGGCATCGCCACCACCATACCACCAAAGCCGGTGCCGGTCCTTGGCTAATCCTTAAATGTTCTGAATCGGGCCGACCATCGGCCGTAGTGCGTCACGCAGGGTGCGGATCTAACGCCAGAAGTTCTTGAACCTGTCCGGCCGCCAGCTCGGTGTAGCGCACCGTGTGCTGGATGTTCCCGTGGCTTCTTTGCTGCACTGGGGATAGAAAATCATGTGTGAAGTTTCTTACCTGCACGATGAAGAGATAACATGATCGATCCAGCCGAGACGACTTACAGAGCGGCATCGGCTATTGCCGCTTTCGATGCTATCCAAGTCGCTTTCGCCGCTCTCGTGAAGAAGGGGATTCTGTCAAAGGTCGAGGCCGAACAAATACTCAGGCAGGCAATCGAGACCATCAAGACCGGCGGCGCTGGCGATCAAGCCGGCGAATTGCTCGCCATTGCTTTGGAAAAGATTTCCAAGTTTGAGCTGGCACCTCGGCAGTAAGGCGATCGAGGAAGATCGGTCTTACGGTCATTACACAATCTTTCGGCACACGCCCGTGACATTGCCGCTCTTCGTCTTCTGTCGGTCCAGCTGTTAGCCAACCTCATCTATCGTAGGCAGAGGCGAGCGAGGAACTCTCGCGTGGGAAGTGCGCGGTGGCGTCACGCGATTTGCCATCTCCAGGCGCTCGCGAACACGTAAGCCGAAAGCCAACCCGTGCGGGGTTAGCTTGTCCTCGAAAGGTACATCATCAGCTGCCCGTCAGGCAGCAGCTTTGTTCTTGATTGCGCCAATGATCGCCGTGAGTATGGCGCCGCCCGCGCCTCCGGCGATCACCTGTGAGATGATGCCTTCGACGCTCAGATTGCCCGACTCCGCTGCGGCCGTGATCGCCGGCAGCAATAGCGTAACGACCTGGCCGAGCACCCCGCCTCCGATCAAACCGGAAATAATGTTACCAATCATACCGAGATCAAAGGTCGGCGATGATTTACCTACGGCAACGCCACCAAGCGCCCCTGTAACGAGGTTGATCAAAATCTGTTCCATGTTGATCTCCCAGCCTTTCGACTAGCCTCAAGGTATCCCGCAATGACCCGGGTGTCGAGTTAAACACCCACTCGGCATCGCGATCCATCACCAAAACCAGTGAATCGAGTTTGCAATATCAAGGCCGAAGCCACGTCGGAATAGGATCAATACAAGCGCGAAAGTGAATAAGACGGTTCCTGCCAAGACGCCAATCATTCCGGTGACATTGATCACACGGCCGATGACGATATTCTTATTGAACTGATCTCCCACTGTTGCCTCGGAAATCACTCTTTGCACAAAACCACGTTTTAGTGCGCCGATACGCAGGCGCGCCTCTGTAGCGGTAGGGACGCGATTTTCATCGCGCCCCCCGCACAGAACCGTACGAGCGGCTTTCCCGCATACGGCTTGTATGGGGCTTTCCTTGTCAAGGGTGCATCACGCCATTTTTGTCGTGCTTTGTTGCTTCATTCTTTGTTCGACCCGCGCCGCGAGCATTCTTTCGTCCCGACCGCATATTACCGTCGCCGTCGCGCACAGTGACGGTCACGGACGGCGCTTCTTCAGCGCCGCCGAAGGGCTTGCCCTTCACCAACGCGAGCACGGCGGCAGGCTGCCCGTGATCGGGTGATTTGCCACGCGATGATCCGAGGGGAGCCTGCCATTGGCCACGAGCAATCGCGCGCGAACCACGCTTGTATTCGGTTGAACCCATATAGGGTCCCGACCATGAAGCAGTCATACGCTTCTGCGGGCAAGGCTCCGAGGCGGCGGGT
>DATEME010000299.1:0-14564 GCA_035275865.1 Candidatus Acidiferrales bacterium
CCGCGGCACGAGATGCTGCATCTATGTGGATTGAAAGCCGATTGGGGATCAAACCGCAGGTAAATAGAGTCGGGTATTGTGAAATCCGGGAATCGCGCGGAAACTAAGTGCGAACAAAAATGCTTTCCTGTTTTTGGACCGCGCATTTCCGGCGCCCAGCATAGAAGTGAAAACTTGGAGGAGACAGGCGCATGTTAAAACGCATTCTCGTTATCACGCTCGTAGCCCTCGTTACCGTACTCACGGCCGCGGCCTCGGAGAAAGATGATGCCGTCAACCGGGTTCATCACGCCGATCAGGTGTTCAACGAAATCATGGACGCGCCCGATCAGGGCATTCCGGCGGGCCTGCTCGATAAGGCTCAGTGCATCGCGATTATCCCAGGCCAGCTGAAATTTGCCTTCATTTTCGGAGGTAATTACGGGCGCGGTATTGCAACGTGCCGCACGGGCAACAGGCAATGGAGCGCGCCACTCTTTCTTGCTGTGAGCGGTGGCAGCATCGGTTATCAGATCGGAGGCTCATCGACCGATCTCGTGCTCCTTTTCATGAACCAGCACGCTTTGCACAGCCTGCTGAGCGATAGGTTCAAGCTGGGCGCGGACGCGTCAGTAGCCGCCGGTCCCGTGGGCCGCACAGCTGCTGCCGATACGGATATAAAGCTCAACGCGGAGATATTGTCCTATTCCCGTGCGAAAGGCGTGTTCGCCGGAGTCAGCTTGCAAGGCGCGGTCGTAAAGTCAGACGACAATGCCAACGATGCTATGTACGGCGCCAGCGCGGATCGGCACACGATTTTGAGCGGGCAGACGTCCGTACCGGACGCCGCGAAGCCGCTTCTTCACACAATCGGCCAGTTCGCGGGCTGATCTGCGCTAGTCTGACGCGCCGGAAACGACAACCACGTCTTTTGCTCTCGTTTCCGGCGTCACTTTAAGCCGAGTGATTTTTCCGTCAGACACGTGCCCTTCGACAGTTGTGTTGTAGGGCGCGTGCAGCTTGAAGTCCGCCGTCCAATCCCTGGGCCACGCCGGCAATAATTGGATTCTCTTTCCATCGGTTTGCATCAACATCAGTTGCAGCGTAATCATCCCCGATCCGCCGTTGTCCAAGTCGGGAATCCAGTCATGGCCGGCCTTCCAAAACCACTGGAATCGCTGATCTCCGTAGTCCGTAAATTCCGCAACCGCCGCTTTCTTGGCGACGTCCGTCAGTCCTAGCACAGCTGATTCCGTCCCGTCCTGGCCCCAACACGTGTCCTGCGGAAAAAGTCGCGCGGCAAATGTGTCTCGTGCGAGCTGCAAGCCGGGTTTGCCGACGCCGTAAATCCGGTATGGAAACGATACGTAAAGCTCCGGATTCTCCGAGTTGCTCGTTTTGGGGTATGCCTGCGCCGGCAAAATTTCGGCTTTGCCGTCAGGATCGCCTTGGCCGAGCGGCGGCAGTTTGCCGCTTGCTGTTTTGCCGATCGCGATCGCCGGCAGATCAGCGAGCGTTTTCTTCCAGAACGTGCGCTGTTCGGACGTTGTTAAATCGGAAGGCAACGCGAGCAGCCGCGGAATCACATCCTGCAGGCCGGCGATATCAGGTGTCGGATTCACGGCTGTAAGCTGATAGGTTTCTAGCGATTGCACGGGCGACATTAGGATTTTGCCGTCCGCGCCGCGCGGCCACTGCTCACCGTAATACGTCACGATGGCGTCCGCAAAAGGCACGAGGTATTTGCGCGCGAAATCTGCGTCTTGAGTCACGTCGTATTCGCCGAGCATTTGCGCGATCAATTCCAGAGCGCCTTGCGTGTGATAGCGCATGTAACGGTTCTGGACTTCGTCGGTCGGGTTGTCCCAGCCGAAATCGTTGATGTTCGTCAGGCCAAAGAAGTACTCCGTCTCAATAAATGCCGCGCCATCGTGATGGAAATAGAGCTTGGTGCGATCCTTTGCGAGCGGCAGAGAATTCAGATACATATCGAACCAGGGCTTCAGCAGATCGAAATCGCCGGTGGCGATCAGCGGCCAGTAAAGCAGGCGATTATTCTGATTCCAGTAGTTGTTGCCCCACTTGCGAAAATCCGGATCGTGATTCTCGGTCGTGGATTCCGCGCCGGCCGGCATATCGTGGCCGACGGTAAAAAGCCCCCCGTTGAATTTAGTCGGAAATGCGCCGCGCGATGACGTCGCCATCATGTACCGCTGCATTGCATAGCCCTGCGACACTTTCTCCGCGTCATCTGACCCGGCCACATGAATCCAGCTGCGATTCCAAAAATCGCTCCACCAGCGCTCGTGCGCGCGGCGGTCCGCTGCGAGCGAAACCAAGTTTGTCTGTTTCACGAGCGAATCGAGCGAGCTTCGCCACGCGTCGCCTGAAGCCGTCTCGGTCGTAGTCAGCGCGACTAAATCGAGCTGCGGATTCTTGGCTGGAGACGCCGATTTCAGCGTTTGGTTGTCCGCGCTAATCAGTCCTGGGCCAATTAAAGCCGCGCCAAAGCAGCGGTGCAGAAACGGATCGGGATATCTTTCCAGCAGTGATTCCAAGTGTTCCTGCTGCAGCACCAGCGGATAAACGCTGGCCGAATTGAAGTGATACCACGTGATCTGATCTTTGTCCGCGGGCATGATCGTGTCCGCCTCGAAATCGAGCGCCAGCGGATGGCTGCCGAACTCAAACAGTCCGCCTTTATCGGGAGATTGTTCGCCATAAGAATGAGTTCTCGTGCGCCAGACTTCCAGCTTCGCCTGCATCGTCGATGGATGGTCTAAATGCGCCTCAACGTGAATCACGGGATGATTTGCATCGGCCCACACGAGCACCGTGTTCGCGCCGCTTCTGATCTCGATCATGGCATCTTCGAGCCGCAGAATTTGCGTGAAGTTCGCCGCGCCGGCGAAAGGATCCGGGCTCAGCTGAATGCGTACGCGGCCGAGTTTTACGAGCTTGCCTAGTTCGGTCCACGCATCGGCCTTAGCGACCAGCAATACGATGTCGCCGTTTTGCTCGGTCCAGACGTTGGCCGCCAGATCGCCGTTGCCGATTGGCATCGAATCATTTTCGCTCTGTCCCAGAGCGGTCCACTTCACGTCGTTCACGGAAATAGACGGCGTCGCTGCGGCACGCGCGCCCGCCGCCGTGAAAAATATGCCGCACATCAGCCACACAAGATTGCGCCAAATACGTTTCATAGAGTAAGACTCTCCGAGCGCTTCGCGTTTTAGCTCCGCCGCGAGGAACTATAACTCAGTTCGTACAAGTTCCGGCCCGCGCAAACTGACATTCCGAGGGTTCGAGGGAGGATTTGAGCAGGGCAGCTAACGCCCGGCAAGAAGCTTCTCGAAACCGGCTTCGTCGAGGATGGGCACGCCCAGCGCTTTGGCCTTATCGAATTTCGATCCCGGATCGCTGCCGACGACCACGTAGCTCGTCTTTTTGCTCACCGACGACGCGACTTTGCCGCCTTGCGACACAACAAGTGCTTCGGCAGCTTCGCGCGTGCGGTTCACAAGCGTGCCCGTGAAGACAAACGTCATGCCTGAGAATTTTGTTCCTTTCGGCTCGCGACGCTCGCCCTTCATATTTATGCCGGCAGCGCGCAAGCGCTCGATCAGCTTCTTATTAACGGACTCGGAGAAAAAGTCAGCAACTCCTTGCGCGACTTTTGGTCCAACTTCATTAACTTCCATCAGGTCTTCCAGGCTGGCATTCGCGAGTTTTTCCATCGAGCCGAAATGCTCGGCGAGCAATTGCGCGGTGCGTTCGCCGACAAAATCGATGCCCAGCGCATAAACCAGGCGCGGCAAGGGCGCCTTTTTGCTGGTCTCGATCTCGTTCAGCAGATTCTGCGCGGACTTTTCGGCCATGCGTTCGAGTCCGGCAAGAGTCTCAAGATCGAGTTTGTATAGATCCGCGACGTCTTTGACCAATCCCCTTTCGAGCAGTTGCACAACAATCTTTTCGCCGAGGCCATCGACATTCATGGCGTGTCGCCCGGCAAAATGCAGAATCGACTCGCGGCGCCGCGCGGGACAAGATACGTTGACGCAGCGGTATGCGACCTGGTCTTCGTCTTTGTGGATGCGCGTGCCGCAGACGGGGCATTTTGCCGGCATCTGGAATTCCACCTCTTCTGTGCCGTGCTTCACGACGCTCAAAACGTGCGGGATCACTTCGCCGGCGCGTTCGACGAGCACTGTATCGCCCGCGTGAACATTGAGCCGCCGCACTTCGTCGAGGTTGTGAAGCGTCGATTTGGAAACGGTGACGCCGCCAATCGTCACCGGCTCGAAGACGGCAAATGGCGTGAGGACGCCCGTGCGGCCGACGCTGACGAGAATTTCCTTCACGAGCGTCGTCTCCTGGCGCGCGGGATATTTGTAAGCGATGGCCCACCGCGGCGCCTTTGACGTGTAACCCAATTCGTTTTGCAGCGCGACTTCGTCCACCTTGACAACGACGCCGTCGATTTCATACGGCAGCTTTTCGCGCTTGCTTTCCCACACGCCAATGTATTTCTCGACTTCGCGGATGCCGCTGCAAAGCCTCCAATCTTCGCTCGCCCTGAAGTGGATTTCTTTGAGGACGCCGAGCATATCGGAAAGGCGCTTCTTGGCAGGCCGTCCATCGACAAGCAGGTAGTAGGCAAAAAAGTCTAGGCGGCGCGATGCCGTAATCTTCGGATCGAGCACTCGAACCGAGCCAGCAGCGGAATTTCGCGGGCTCTTGAAGATTTTCCCGCCTTGCTCAGCCTGCTGCTCGTTGAGCGCTTCGAACGCCTTGCGGTTCATGAGCACTTCGCCGCGCACCTCGAAATCCTGCGGCAGTCCAGCTTTCTTCAGCAGCGCGGCATCGACGCTCAGGGGAACCGAGCGGATCGTCTTTACGTTGGGCGTCACGTCCTCGCCGGTGGTGCCGTCGCCTCGCGTAACTCCGCGCACAAGATGCCCCTTTTCGTACCGCAGCGAAATACTCAAGCCGTCGAACTTGTGCTCGGCGACGTAATCGATATTTTCGCGCCCCACCAGTTCGCGCACGCGCCGATCGAAATCTCCCAGCGTCTCGAAGGAAAAGGCGTTGTCGAGACTGACCATCGGCGTCATGTGCCGAACCTTCTGAAACCCCTCGCGGAGTGCGCCGCCAACGCGAACGGTTGGCGAATCCGGCGTCACAAGCGACGGATACCGCGCCTCATGCTCCTTCAACCGCTCCATGAGGCGGTCGAATGCGGCATCGGAAATTTCCGGGTCGGCTGCCTCATAATAGAGGCGTTCGTGCCGCCGGATTTCTTCCCTCAAGCGCTCGATTTCCTTTGCAGCTTCGCGTTGATTCGGCATGAAAATCCCGGCGAGTTGGGACTCAGTGTAACGGCGGAATATTATACAATGCGAGTTTGTGCGGTGAGCGCCGCCCTAATCGTGATAAAGCCGGCAGAACTCTAAGCACCGCGTACGCGCTCCGATATCAACAAGGCAAGGAATGCCTGAAGGAATTACAGACGCACTCTTGATCTACAACCCCGCCAGCGGCCGCAGACGTCACCGCCGCTTCGCCGAGGTGGAGCATGCCGCGCGCACGCTGAAGGAAGCCGGTATCCGCACCGAACTCGCGCCCACTCAAAGCCCTAACGCCGCCACCGAGATCGCGCGGCTCGCCGTCGAACAGCGGCGCGGCATGGTGATTGCCTGCGGTGGCGACGGCACCGTGAACGAGGTTGTGAATGGCCTTGCCGGGAGTGACGTGCCCATGGCGCTGCTTCCCGCCGGCACGGCAAATATCCTCGCAAAGGAATTGCGGATTCCCTGGGACATCCCGCAAGCGGCTCGCCTGATCCCCGGAGGCAAAGTTCGCCGGGTCGCACTCGGTCAGGTCACGCATGCCAACGGAAACGGCTCCGCAACAGAGGCCATCCCGAAAGGCGGGCGTTATTTTATTTGCGTCGGCGGCGCCGGTCCCGACGGCGCGATCGTCAACGGCGTGAATTGCGATTTCAAGAACAAGGCCGGCCAGCTTGCCTACTGGGCCGAAGGTTTCCGCCAGCTCCTGACGTACAATTTTCCCGAAATGCGCATCCGCTCAAACGGCCAGGACCTGCGCGCAACGACCATCGTCGTCGGCCGCACCGTAAACTACGGCGGACCCTTCAAGATCACTACTGGCGCGAGCCTCTACGATGATTCCTTCGAGATCGTCACCAATTCAATGAAAAGCCGCTTTGCCTACGCCTCGTGCCTTCCCGCTCTGCTGATGGGAAAGCTGCGCTCCCTGCACGGCATCGGCGCCTGGAAAGCGAAGGAAGTCGTGTGTGAGTCCGCTGGAGCCGAGCCCGCCTTCGCGCAAGTGGATGGCGAGCCCATTGGGCCGCTGCCGCTCGTGTTCCGCGTGGTACCGGACGCGCTTTCTCTTGTAACCCCGCAATAGCGCTGCGCGTAATCTATGCGTACCCTTTAAGAGGAAAGGATCGCGGTTGGAGCCGTTTACCCACGCATTTACTTCGATTGCGCTTTCGCAGACCGTCCGCAATCGTTTACCCCGTTTTGGCATGCTGATGATGGTGGCCGGCGGCGTTGCGCCCGATATCGACAGCATCGGTTATATCATTTCGCCGGGCGCGTTTTTCCGGATGCATCGCGTCGTCTTCCACTCCATTCTGGGCGCAATTATCCTTTCGTGCGCGCTCGCCTACCTTTTCGTCGAACTCGATAAAAAAGTGCCCTGGGACAATCCGCAGAAGAAGCGGCCGCCCGTCGTTACTTTCCGCGTCGCATTGATCTTCTGCGCCATCGGTATCGTGGGCCACATCGTGCTCGATTTGATCAGCACCGTCGGAGTCGCACTCTTCTGGCCGTTTTACAACCGTTTTTATGGCACCGATCTTGTTCTCAACCTCGATTTCTGGATGCTCGCGATCCTCGTTTTGGGATTGCTTCTTCCGCTCTTGATTCGCGTCGTCAACGAAGAAATCGGCGCGGGTGCTAAGAAGAAGCGGGGCGTAAGCATCGCCGCGATCGTCACCTTCGCGTTGCTTGGCGCATACCTCGGCGGCCGAGCCGGCCTGCGTTCCCGCGCCGTTCACCTGCTGCTCTATCGCGATTATCACGGCCGCGAAGCCGATTCAGCGCAGGCGTATCCGACCCTCACGTCGCCATTCGTTTGGCGAGGGGTCGTAACAACCGACGACACGATGGAGGTGATTACCGTCCCGATTCTGAAACCGGATGACTTCGAGAATGATCGCAGCCTTTCCTTTTTCAAGCCGCCCGATACGCCGGATCTGAAGGCTGCCGAGGCAACTCCATCCGTGAAACGTTATATGCTCTACGCGCGCGAACCTTTCGCCGTCACGGATCGCCGCGAAGACGATTACCGCGTCGAAATCAAAGACCTCCGCTTTCCGCCGGATGACCCAACCCCTGAAAACATCGATGTCCGCGTGCAGTTCAACAGTCTGCTGAAGGAACGCTACGAAAAGTACATTTACGCGACGGTTTTCACGCCATAATCGGCCGCAAACGAAGTGAATCAATAACCGTCCGGCAGACCTTGACCGCCACCCATTATACCTAGTAGTCTATGCCTCGGCATCTAGGAGAGAGGCGTGGGAAAAGACCAGCTTCAAGGCGCGCTCGAGCTTCTCATTCTCAAAGTGCTGGCGCTTGAGCCATTGCATGGTTACGGCATTGCGCAGCGCATTCACCAAGTTTCCCGCGAAGCCCTACGCGTCGAGGAAGGCTCGCTTTACCCCGCTCTGCACCGCATGGAGGACGAAGGCTGGATCGCATCGTCCTGGGCCGAATCGGAAAACAGTCGCCGCGCCAAGTTTTACCGCCTCACGCGCGCCGGCCGGAAGCAGTTCGCCACGGAATCGAAACGCTGGGCGCAAACGTCCATTGCCATTGCTCGCGCACTCGAAGCATCCTGAAAAGGAGGGCGTGCCATGCCGCTGCTTTCTCGCCTTAGCAGTTTTCTCCGCCGCCTCGCCAACCGCGCAACGCAGGACAGCGATCTTGATGATGAGATTCGATTCCACGTGGAAATGCTCGCGCAAGAGCAGATTCGCGAGGGCGTCGCACCCCGGGAGGCTTACCGCACCGCACGACTGAAATTCGGCGGCAGCGACCAAGTAAAGGAACGCGTGCGCGAAGCCCGCGTCGGCGCGTGGTTCGATACCCTCTTGCAAGATATTCGCTTCGCCCTACGCATGCTCCGCAAATCACCGGGATTCACCGCTGTTGCCGTCCTCACGCTCGCGCTCGGCATCGGCGCCAATACAACCATGTTTTCCGTGGTCAATTCCGTACTGCTTCGGCCGCTTCCTTATCCCCAGCCGGATCGTCTGGTGCAGTTTGAGCTACGAATGGGCGGCGGAACAGCCGACGCACTCTCGGTACCGCAGTTTCAATTTTTTCGCGACCACAACAGCGCGTTCGAGGCAGTAGCGGGAACGCGCGGCGGAACAGACGTGGAGCTCAAACAAGGTAACTCGATCCAATGGGTTTCCTCGGAAGAGGTCACTGACGACTTCTTTCGAACGTTCGGTGTAAGTCCGGCTACTGGCCGCGAATTCGTCCGCGAAGAAACCCTGCCGACGGGGCCTCCCGTCGCAATCTTGACGGATGGAATTTGGAGATCTGCATTTCAGGCCGATCCGCAAATCATTGGCCGCCAGATCGAAATAGACGATCAGGGATACACCGTCGTCGGCATATTGCCGCGGGGCTTTCGTGTGGTCGATGGCTCACCGGAGATTTTTATGGCGCTGCATCTGGGCAATGCTCTCGGCGATAGGGGCATGAACACGGAAGTTCTCGGCCGCTTAAAGAAAAATGAGAGTCTGCGCGCTGCACAGGCGAATATGGACGTCGTATACGAAGAATTCCATCGGCAGGACTCTGCGCGACAAGGCGATCGCAGCGTGCAATTGATGGGATATCAGGACTATCTCGTCGGCGACATCAAACCGAGCCTGCTGATGCTCTTTGGGGCAGTCGGCCTGCTGCTGCTCGTGGCTTGCGCCAACGTGGCGAGTCTCTTATTAGCGCGGTCCAACGCACGGCAGAAGGAGATTTCGATTCGCCTCGCGCTGGGCGCGCGCAGAATTCGCCTGTTGCAGCAGTTCCTCACAGAGGACCTGGTGCTGGCGTTCATCGGCGGAGCCGCCGGTCTTTTGACTGCGAGTTGGGGACTGACGATCTTGATCGGATCGATTCCCTTTTACCTGCCTTCCAACGTTTCAATCAAAGTGGATGCGAGCGTACTCGCCTTCACTCTTTTTATCGCCATCGCGACAAGCGTCGCGTTCGGCCTTGCGTCATTCTGGCAGACATCGCGACTCGACTTGAACTCCTCACTGAAGGAAAGCGCGAAGGGATCGGGAAGTGTCTCGCAGAATTTCACGGGGCGAGCGCTGGTTGTCTGCGAGGTAGCGGTTTCAGTGGCATTGCTCATCGGCGCAGGGCTCCTCATTGAAAGCCTCTATCATCTGCGCGAGCAGAATCTCGGCTTCGATCCGCAAAACGTATTCACGATGACCACCCCCTTCCTCCCGCCCAAGAATGCACCACATGAGGCCGTCTGGAATTCGCAGCAGGAAATTCTCCGCCGCGTGCAGGCGCTGCCCGGAGTGGTTTCAGCAGCTGTCGTCACCGTGCCGCCGCTGATGGGCCGCTACAACCTCCCCACGCAACGCGAAGGACATCCCGAGCAAGGCATCGGCGGGATGGAGATTCGCACGATTAGTCAGGATTACTTCCGCACGATGGATATTCCCATTCTCCAGGGCCGCGGCTTCAGCGATATCGATAGTGCGGGCTCGGCGCCGACTGTTCTGATCAGCGAAAACCTCGCGCGCCTTTGGTGGAATGGCGCCAGCGCGATTGGCGACCACGTGGCTATAGGAATGCTCGGTGGGAAGCTCTATACGAAGACTGCGGAAGTGCGAGAAATCGTCGGTGTAGTCGGAAACGTGAAAGGCCGTTCGATGGGCGCTCCTGCACCGCCAATGATTTACATCCCTGTCTCCCAAGTCGCAGCCGATAGCACGAGCCCGCCGCCCGGCTGGGTAATCCGCACGGCGAAAAATGTAAACATCGCCACGGCGTTGCGTGAGGCCGTCGCTCAGGTAAATCCCGAACAGCGTGTCGTGCTTTCGGCTCCCTTGCAACATTTCGTCAACATGTCAGTGGCAGGACCCAACTTTGACGCGCAGTTGATGGGCCTCTTTGCCGCCCTTGCCCTCGGCGTCACGGCCGTCGGGATTTACGGCGTCCTCAGCTTCCACGTCTCTCAGCGAACTCACGAAATCGGCATTCGTATGGCGCTGGGAGCGACACCGCACGACGTGCTGCGCCTTGTGGTAGGACGAGGCATGATCCTGGTGGGGATAGGGATCGGCATCGGGATTATCGCGGCGCTCGCGTCGACGCGGCTATTTGAGGCACTGCTATTCCAAGTGCGGCCGACGGATTTTGCTACTTACGCCGGCGTTGCCATCACCCTCACGTGCGTCGCATTCTTCGCCAGCTATATACCCGCTCGGCGTGCCATGCGCGTCGACCCGATGGTCGCTCTGCGCTACGAATAACCTTTCGCACCAGGTATGAGGGAGTTTACGCTTTGCCTTCGCGGGCCTCGCGCAAAAAAAACTTGCTGGCCGCCCAGAGAAACACCAGCGACGCCGCTCCGCCGGCCGCAAAAGCGATTTTGTGCGCCTCGAGGAAGTTCAACACTGCCGGCCCATAGTGGATCGCCAACAGCCCTTCGCCGAAAAACCGCACGCCGCGCCCAACCACCAGCCCTACCACAAACGTGCTGAATCGCACCTGAAACACGCCCTCGGCGAGCACCACGATCTTAAAAAGCGGCAGCGGCGGCGGCAGAATCGACGCAATGAACATTGTTACAAATCCGTTTCGGTCCACCCATCGTTTTGTGCGGTCCGCGTGGACGCCGGCATGCTTGCGGAAATAGGCTTCGCCGCCTTTTTTCGCCAGATAGTAGAGCCAGACGCAGCCCGCCAGCGAACCGATCACAGCCAAAGACGAATAGAGCGGCATGAGCGCCGGGCGATTCACGGAAAGATCGATCACCATTCCATCGGTGACAAACGGAAACGAGAGCACCGAGGAATCCAGGAACGCAACGGCAAAAAGTCCCCATGGGCCCAGTGCCCAGATCAGCCTTTGCAGCCATCCCGGCAGCGTTACTTGCTTTGCCTGTTGCAATACCCCTCCGTGAATCGGGCGATTCTAGCAGAATTGCACATCGGCGCCCGCGAATCTCTTTTCATTTTTCGCGTCGCCGTCTTGTGGCGCGAATCCTAAATTGCTGAATTGTTCGCGGTCAGCTAAACTTTTCTCTCGGAATCTTTTCTCGTATGCCGATTCTCGCCGAACTCAACGAACGCCAACGCGAAGCCGTGCTCGCCACGGAGGGGCCGCTGCTCGTCCTCGCGGGCGCGGGCACGGGGAAGACGCGCGTCATCACTTATCGCGTCGCGCACCTGATCGAGCAAGGCGTGCCGGGCAATGCGATTCTTGCGGTCACGTTTACGAATAAGGCCGCGGACGTGATGAAGCAGCGCATCAATGCCCTGCTGCGCGCCACGGGCAACGATGTTTCCGGCGTTTGGGTTTCCACGTTCCACTCTTTTTGCGCCCGGCTGCTTCGCCGCGAGGCCCCCGCAGCGGGATTGCCTCGCGATTTCGCCATTTACGATGACGACGACCAAACGGCTGCGATCAAGCGCGCCCTTCTCGTGCTCGATCTTCCGGCCGAGGTCTACGCGCCGCGGAGCGTGAAGGCGCAGATCAGCCACGCGAAGAATCACGGAATCACGCCGGACGATATGGAGGCCGATGCCTCGTCCGCCCGCAATGAGGAACGCAAGAAGGTCGCCCAGATTTTTCGCGAGTATAACCGGGCGCTTCGTAGCGCGGGTTCAGTCGACTTCGACGATCTTCTGCTTCTTTCCGTGCAGCTCTTACGTGACCACGCCGACGTTCGCGCCGCGTGGAGCGGCCGCTTCCAATACATTATGGTTGACGAGTTTCAGGACACGAATCGCTGGCAAGAAGAGCTCGTCCGGCTGCTGGCAGGCGCGCGTAAAAATATTTGCGTCGTCGGCGATGAAGACCAGTCGATTTACGGTTGGCGCGGCGCCCGCGCGGGCAATCTGAAGCGCTTCACCGAGGATTTCCCGGGCGCGAAGATCATTCGGCTTGAGGAAAACTATCGTTCCACGCAGACAATTCTTGACGCGGCCGCGGTAGTCGTCGGCAACAATACGAATCGGCTTGGCAAGCATCTCGTCGCGGCGGCCGGCGAAGGCGCCAAGCTCCGCTATTACGAGGCGCAGGACGCCACGACCGAAGCCGAGTTCGTCTGCACCGAAATCGCCTCATACCTCCGCGAAAATCCCGATGCGCACATAGCCGTGCTCTATCGTACGGGTTCGCAATCCCGCGCCTTTGAAGAAATGCTGCGCCAGCTCGGCATTCGTTATCGCGTCGTCGGCGGCTTCAGCTTTTACGAACGCGCCGAGGTCCGGAACGCTCTGGCCTACATTCGCCTCTTGTTTCATCCCGAAGATAACGTCGCGTTGTTGCGAGTCCTCAATGTGCCGCCGAGAGGCATCGGCGCCGCAACCATTGCCGCGCTCGAGGAACGCGCCCGCGACACAGGTTTGTCGCTTTGGGACATCATCAAGACCGGCGACCTCGTCATCGCCCGCCGTGTGCTCCGCAATCTCAGCGATTTTCGCGAGATGATCGAGTTGCTTCAGCACGAATGCGCCGGGCTTTCTCCCGCGCACCTGATCGAGAAAGTCCTCGACCGCACCGGTTATCTCACGTGGGTGGAGCAGCAAGACAATGTCGAGCACACGTCGCGCGCCGACAACCTTCGCGAGCTATCGAATGCGATGGCCGAAGCCGCCGAGCAGGGCCAAACGCTCGAAGACCTGCTCGATCACGCCGCGCTCGTCGCGGGCGCCGACGATTATGACGAGGCGGTTCCTGTCTCGCTGATGACGCTTCACAGCGCAAAGGGCCTCGAATTCGATGCGGTATACCTGGCGGGCCTCGAAGAGGGCGTCCTGCCGCACAGTCGCTCGATCAACGAAGATGGCGATGTCGAAGAAGAGCGCCGCCTCTTTTATGTCGGCATGACGCGCGCCCGCCGTTCGCTCGTTCTCACGCGTGCGCTCTATCGTCGCAGCTACGGCGAAGACCGGCTCCGATCAGCCTTGCCTTCGCGTTTCATTGCGGAAATTCCCGGCGATATGATCGAAGCCGCTCCCGGTTCGTTCTCCGAACCCGGCGAGAAGCGCCGTTACGAAGACGATCCGGAGTTTTCGCAGGCGTATCGTACGCCTCCGGCCTATACCTACAATCGTGGCTACGGCCGCGGCTCTCCGGACCGTCGCTCCTACGGCGGCAAGCCGGCAGCGCTCCGTGCGCGCGAATGGGGAGAGGCGCGAGCGCAGCGTTCGTCTGCCGATCCGCTGATCGGCAAGCGCGTGCGTCATGCCAAATATGGAGTGGGCACCATCATCCAGGTCGAAGGTGAAGGTGACGACCGCAAGCTTACCGTCAGCTTCCTCGATTACGGCCCCAAGAAGCTCGTCGAACGCTATGCCAATCTGCAACTCGCTTAGCCGTTCGCGATTCTTGATCCATAGCGGCGCTCGTAGCCGGCTCCAATAGCCTCACTTAGATCAGATTATCGCGTGGACTTCTGCACAGCAGTGCGCGCGCTCACAACTCGCCACGCTAGAAATGCAAGCGAGGCAAGCACGCACAACCAGGGCAGCCAGTCGCCGAAGATCACATAGATCGTCCGGCCGGTGCGAAAATCGTAAGGCGCATCCAATTCGCCGCGAACATCTGTAGCAAGCCGCGCCACAATCCGCCCGTACGGATCGACGTCGACAGTAAATCCGTTGTTGGTGTCGCGCAGCAGCCAGCGCCGGTTCTCCACGGCCCGCACGCGCGCCATCATCACGTGCTGTGCCGGTGCGGCTGATCGCCCAAACCAGCCGTCGTTGGAAATATTGATCAGCAGGTCGGCGCCTTCATCCGTGAAGCGCCGGACAACATCGGGAAAAATCGCCTCAAAGCAGATGAACGTCGAAAATTTGTTGTTGGTCGAGCCCGTGCCCGGCAACGCGCCAACTACGTAAGACTTCCCCGGCGTGAAATCGCCGATATCCGCGACGATTTTCCCAGCAAAGGTAAGCAGGCTCCGCAGCGGCACATATTCGCCAAACGGCACAAGATGAATCTTGTCGTAAGTGAAGATGCGCCGCCCAGTCGCTCCAAGCAGCACAGCGCTGTTCGTCGCATACCATTTGCCGACGGGCGTCTTCTTCCAGTCTTCGACGCCGAAGAGCACCGGAACACCCGCATCCTGCGCCATGGCGGTGGCGCGCTGCTCAAAAAAAGCATCCTGCAGGCTGAGCGGCGCGGGAGCTTCGGGCCAGATAATCACGCCCGGCTCGCGCTTCGCCGCCTCGATGCCGATCTGTGCGAGCTGATTGAGATCGTTCACGTGCGTGGCATCCCAGTTGGGAGGAT
>DATEME010000300.1:0-1723 GCA_035275865.1 Candidatus Acidiferrales bacterium
CGTAAAATCCGGGAAACTCGGAAACTGGGCCCTCCTCGATCAGCTCATCCGGTCGCAACATACCCTCCAGCACGATCTCCGCTTCGGCTGGCACCTCAAGATCGACCGTTTTGCATTTCAGAAGGCGAACTGGCTCACGCAGAAGCCCGCCGGCGATGGCAAACTCGTCATCGCCAAGATCCACATACATCTGAGAGGCGAGCAGTACGGCGGCATGATTGCCGATTGCGACTGCGATCTCGAGCGGGCGACCCAACGCCTGCGCCTTCTCTGCCAGCCGGTAGAGGTGATGGTTGTGTGCGATGCCCGCCATGACTCGGGAGCCGCCTTCAAGGCGCAGCCGCGCAATCGACACATTGCGTCGCCCTGTTTCTGGATCCTTCGCGACGATCACGCCCGCGCTGATGTAGGGTTGCGCCTCGCGCTCGAACCAAATGGGCACCGGAAGCAATCGCGCGACATCTATGTCAGTGTGATGCTCGACGGCTTGCGCGGGCCCCTTGTCTGTACCGAAAATTAGATTCGGCAATAATGGTGATGAAGTCCGCCAAGGACGGGCGCCGATACGATGCGGCCTCCGTGGTGGATGGCGCGATGGATCGGAGCGTCCTTGTTGAGGGATCGATGAGTCCTCAACTCGTTATAATAGGTGGCATACTTCGCCAGAATCCGGCGTAAGTGCCCTTCGCTTAAGACAACCACGTGGTCGACGCACTCGCGACGGATCGATCCGATCAACCTCTCGGCGAAGCCGTTTTCCCAAGGCGAGCCCGAGGCAATGGGCTTGTCCCGGATGCCCATGGCGCGCAACCGGTGGATGACGGCAGCGCCGTAGACCCGATCCCGATCGCGGATCAGGTAGCGCGGCGCCTCAGCCCAAGGGAATGCCTCTGTGACCTGGCGCGCGATCCATTCCGCGGTCGGATGAGGTGTGACGTTGATCCAGACAAGATTTCGGCGGGCCAGTCGAATGATGACGAGGACATAGAGCAAGTCGAAGCCAATGGTCGGGGCAACGAAGAAGTCCATGGCCGCGATGTCCGGCGCATGATTACACAGGAAGGTGCGCCACCCCTGAGAGGGCGGTCCGCTTCGCTTGACCATGTACTTCGCAACGCTCGACTGAGCGACTTCAAAGCCGAGCTTGAGCAGCTCCCCATGGATACGCGGGGCGCCCCACAGCGGATTGTCAATGCTCATCTGCCGGATCAAGGCGCGCTGGTCCGCGTCAACTTGCGGACGGCCTCCAAGGCAGCGGGATTTCCAACGCCAGTATCGGCGGAAGCCGGCCCGGTGCCAGCGCACGAGGGTCTCAGGCCGGATGATCGTGATGGTCTTCAGCACCGATGGAAACCACCGATACAGCTGGGCCAGAAACAAACGATCCCCGTTCGTGAGGTGCACGCGACCGCGCACCTTCCGCCGCAATATGATCAGCTGACGTCGGAGCACAGCATTTTCTGCTTCAAGTCGGTTTTTCGACTTGAACGGCGAGGCCAGCAGCGTCAATAAGAAGCATAGCAGCGCGACCATCGTCGCTCAGGTAAAGCGATTCTATTGCCGGATCAAACGGACGATGTTTTCGGTACACACAGGCGGCTCAACCGAATGGGGTTTATATAAATCGTCTGCAGCTAGCGTGAACTGATGAGACGCTACAACCTAGGGCGCTCTGCGGTAATCATCCAGTAGATGGTCCGCCCCTCGATTAGGTTGCGCTGTG
>DATEME010000301.1:0-1798 GCA_035275865.1 Candidatus Acidiferrales bacterium
CTTTCGCCGCAAACCATTCGCGTTCTCGAGCGCTTCGCTTCGCGTCCGTCGGCTTGGCAATACGGCTATGAACTCAGCCGCGAAACGCGCCTCAAATCGGGAACGCTCTACCCAATCCTGATGCGTCTGGCCAAATATGGCCTGCTCGAAACCAAGTGGCTGACGTTAGAGGAAGGCGTTCCGCCGCGCCACACGTACCGACTCACGCCAAAGGGCGTGGAAGTGCTTCGGGAGTTGCCTGCCAAATACAAGCTGCGCGTACGCGCCCGAAGGGCTGCGCTGAGCGAGGGCGGCGCGTGATGTCCACGATTCGAATTCGACAGGTCGCGACGGCATTGCTTCGCGGTGCGCTGAAAATCGCGCCGCCTCACACAGCCGAATGGGGCCAGGCGATGCTTGCCGAACTCCATCACATCGAAGGCGATTGGTCTGCGCTGGGGTGGTCGATCGGCAGCGCGGGCGTGCTCGCCAAACATGCTTTCCTAGCTTTGGTTGTTCCCAGTAACGCTCAATCCGAGGGCAATTTCTTCCGTAAGGAGAAAGCCATGCGTAAAAGCACAGCCATCGCGGCGGCAGCATGTATCGCCGCTTCCCTGCTCTTCTTCGCGGCGCCGACTTTTCGCGAAGCGTTTCAGCTCTCGATAATTCAATGGCACGGGCTGATGCGCGCCGCGTTTACCACCGGCTATGTCCGCTTCGATGGAGGGCCCGATTACGGGAAACTCGCTCAGCAAGCCGAAGCAAATCGTGACGCCGAGGGCCTCGCGTTCGCCGCTTTGCACCGTAGATCAGAGAGCGATGGGGCCAAATGGGCAGACGAAGCTGTCAGTATAGACCCGAAACTCACATGGATTTACGCAGTCGTCGCCAATGGACTTCGCCCGCAGTCCGAAATCGACGATTGGATTTCCAAACTTGAGCGATTCGATCCTCAAAACGCTGTGCCGCACTTGATTCAGGCTGAAGCCGCCGAAACAAAGGACACTTTCCGCGAGAGATTCGTTTTTCGAGGTTATCTAACCGACCCAGCCTGGCTGAATGCGATGGCTGTGGCCTTCGCCTCGCCTAAACTCGACACCTATGGTGATCGTGTGAAGGATCTGGATCGGAAAGTGGCCCTCCGATACGGGATCTACGATGCCCACGAGGCGCAGAGCGAATACTTTTTGATCGCAGGCGCTACTCCGGGACTGGGAAATCCGAGTGACTACATAAAGCTCCTGGTGAATTCCGGCGACGCGCTCGCCGCTCGCGGCGATTTTGCGGGCGCGGAAAAGCAATATCGGCTGGCCGCGCACTTCGGTGAGATGGTGGAGGGTTCGCGATCGGTTAGTCCAACGCCGTACCGGAATTCGGCCTTGGCCGCCATTCTTCTACAAGGTCCGTACCGGCAGCTCGAAGCGCTCTACGAGAAAGAGGGTAATGACAATCAGGCAAAGCATTTCGCCGGTCTTGCCGCCAACGCGGAACGCCTGCGGCACGACGATGTTGCGTCAATGCAACGCTATTTTGACCCTACTCGCGCCGAAAACAGGAATGCCAAGGTTCTGGGGCTCGCCGGGATCGTGATGTTCCTGTGTTTCGCTCTTATCCCGCTCCTCGCGATCGTTACGATTGCAAGGAGCCGGTCGATTCAGCTAAGCAAGCTTCGCAGCGGACTCTTTACGAGAGTCCTCGCGCGCTGCAGCGTCATCGGCCTGCTCGTATCGACCGCGGCGCTCTATCTTAGTTACCGGCCATATGCAGATATGTTTCGCACGTACCTACGTGGAGGTGATCCTGCTTCTCTCCTCACAGT
>DATEME010000302.1:0-7015 GCA_035275865.1 Candidatus Acidiferrales bacterium
GTTTAAGCTGTTGCAGGAGTTGGAATGGGATGATGGGGATTAGTACATCGGTGATTGGCGATAGATACCAGAGCGGAAGTAAGCCAATAGGCGACTTCATCACCTGAGCGGCCCTAGATTTCGGGATCGTTCTCCAATATCCGTCGAATATCGCGGTTTCCGTGCAGTATTCGCACGATACGCAGGGTATCCTCAAAAAGCCTGTAATAGATACGAAGAGACTTGAAGCCGACGACGGGCCAAGAACGTAACTCCAACGGGGGGCAAGTCGGCGCCGCGCGATGCCATGGTAGCGCCCGACGATAAGCCGCGTCGGCCGATACATGACTGCGGCGAGCGTTTGAATTTTGGTAAGGGATGAGTTGAATTTCGCTCCAACACCGAGGTCTCATGAAAGTTGCGACCGCGCTGTTTCGCGGTCATATAATGATGTATTACAAACCAGGAGATTAGGCGCCATGTCGTTCGTCAGCCATCTTTTCTGGCCGTGGGGCATGTTTGTACAGATTGCCGCGCTGATTCATTTCTTCAAGCGCCGGCCGGAATGGTATTGGTTCTGGGTCATTCTGTTTTTTGGCGCGGTGGGTTCCGCAGTTTACATCGTCGCCGAAGTTATTCCCGATGCGGGCCTCGCGCGGCAGGGTTTCCAGCGTTACGGGAGGCGCTCGCGTATCGCGGTGGTCGAAGCTACCGTGCGCGACAATCCTTCGGTAGCGAATCTGGAGGAACTGGGCGAGCTTTACTGGGATCAGCGCGAATACGCGAAAGCGAAGGAAGTCTATGACCGCGCCATCGCTACGAGGGCCGATTCTTCGCGTACGTTTTACCGCCGCGGCCAATGTGAGATGGCCCTGGGAGACTACGTCGCCGCCGTTCCCGACCTGGAAGAAGCGATCCGCGGCGATGCGAAAACGGACAATTACAGAGGAGAGATGCTGCTCGCGCAAGCTTACGCCGCCGCCGGTCGCATGGACGATGCCAATGCGTGGTTTGCGGACGCGGTAAAGCGCTCAAGCACTCCCGAAGTCCTTTTCAGCTATGCCGAATTTCTCGCATCCCAGAATCGCACCGATGAGGCGCGCGAATGGCTTACGCAGCTCCAAGAGAAGCACAAATCCGCGCCTCGCTACGTCCAGCGTGTCGAACGCGTTTGGTTTAGGAAAGGCGGATCGCTTTTCAGGCGACTGAAGAAGAACGCAAGTCCGGCTGCTGCACCGGCGATCGATCACCCGTAGTTTCCTTGGAACGGAGCGGATTAGCCGTCGCAAACTTCGAGAAAACTTGCAGGGTGGGATAAAATGCTTGTGAATGTCATCCCAGAACGCGTCATCCCGGAATTTTGTACATCTGCATGTTCACACGGACTACTCCCTTCTCGACGGCGCCTGCGAGATCAATGAGCTGACGGCGGAAGCGGCGCGCCAGAAGATGCCTGCGGTGGCCGTGACGGATCACGGCAACCTCTTTGCCGCCGCGAATTTCTACAAAGCTGCGACGACGCACGGCGTAAAGCCGATCATCGGGTGCGAAGTTTACGTTGCGCCGGACAGCCATAAGAATCGCGGCGCGGACGCGGAGCGTTCGAATCATCTTGTGCTGCTCTGCGAGAACGATGAAGGCTACCGCAATCTCATCAAGCTCGTTTCGACCGGATTCCTCGAGGGTTTTTATTACAAGCCGCGGATCGATCACGAACTTCTCTCCAAACACAGCAGGGGATTGATCGCGCTTTCGGCGTGTCTGCGCGGGGAAGTGGCGGACGCGCTGCTTGCAGACAAGTACGATCAGGCGAGGACGAACGCCTACCGGCTGCGCGACATTTTCGGGAAAGGGAATTTCTTCCTCGAAGTGCAGGACCAGGGGCTCGAAGCGGACATTCGGGTGAACCGCGACCTCGTCCGGCTCTCGAAGGAATCGGGAATCCCTCTTGTTGCGACGAACGATTGCCATTACTTGACGCGCTCGGATGCGCATGCGCAGGAAGTGCTGATGTGCATCCAGACCGGCAAGACGATGAGCGAGCCGCAGCGGATGAAGTTTGCAACGGATCAATTTTATTTCAAGACCGCCGAAGAGATGGCGCAGGTCTTTCGCGAGCTGCCGGATGCTCTGGAACGCACGATGGCGATTGCGGCGCGCTGCAACGTGAAAATTCAGCGCGTGGCGAATCCGTTTCCGGAATTTAAGGTGCCTGAGGGTGAAGACGCGGATTCGTATTTCGAACGCGTGGCGCGTGAAGGATTTGCGGCGCGGGTGCCAACGCTCGAGCGGCTGCAGAAGGAAGGGTTGCTGCGGCATTCGCTGGCGGAATATGAAGAGCGGCTTTCGCGCGAAATCGAAATCATCAAGAGCATGAAATTCGCGGGCTATTTTTTGATTGTCTGGGATTTCATCCATTACGCGAAATCGCAGGGCGTGCCAGTGGGGCCCGGGCGAGGTTCGGCGGCGGGAAGCCTGGTGAGCTATGCGCTACAGATCACGGACGTCGATCCTTTGCAATACGACCTGCTCTTCGAGCGCTTCCTGAATCCGGAGCGCATTTCGATGCCGGATATCGACATCGACTTTTGCATGCGGCGGCGCGGCGAAGTGATCGAGTATGTGCGCGGGAAGTACGGCTCGGACAGCGTGGCGCAGATCATTACGTTTGGAACGATGGCGGCGAAGGCCGTGCTGAAGGACGCGGGGCGCGCGCTCGATATGCCGTACGGCGACGTGGACAAAATTGCGAAGATGGTGCCGACAACGCTGAACATCGAGCTCGAGGATGCGTTGAAGCAGGCGCCGCAACTTGATGAATTGCGGAAGAACGATCCGAAAGTGAAGGAGTTGGTGGAGGTAGCGCTGCGGCTGGAGGGACTGGCGCGGCACGCTTCGACGCACGCGGCGGGCGTGGTGATTTCGCCGCAACCGCTCACAGAGATCGTTCCGCTGTATAAGTCAAATAAAGACGAAGTGACGACGCAGTACGACATGAACGCGCTCGAGCGCATCGGGCTGCTCAAGATGGATTTTCTTGGGTTGACGACGCTCACGGTGCTCGATGACGCCGTGCGGATGATCGAGCAGAACCGGGGCGAGACGGTCGATCTGGAGTCGCTGCCACTGGACGATAAAGCGACATATGGCCTTTTTTCGCGGGCGGAAGTGACGGGAATCTTCCAGTTTGAATCACACGGAATGCGCGACATTTTGAGGCAGTATCAACCGTCGCGGCTGGAGGATTTGACGGCGCTGAACGCGTTGTACCGTCCGGGGCCGATCCAGGGCGGCATGATTCCCGATTTTATCGCGCGGAAGCACGGCAAAAAGGACGTGAAGTACGACTTGCCGGAATTGGAGGAAATCCTCTCCGAAACCTGGGGTGTGATTCTGTATCAGGAACAGGTAATGCAGATTGCAAACCGGCTTGCGGGCTTTTCGCTGGGCGATGCGGATATTTTGCGTCGAGCGATGGGAAAGAAGAAGCCGGAAGAGATGGCGGCGCAGCGAGAGAAGTTCATGGCGGGATGCGCCGCGCACAAAGTGCCACAGAAGAAGGCAGAAAAGATTTTCGATCTGATGGAAGAGTTCGCGGGATACGGGTTCAACAAGTCGCATTCGTGCGCGTACGCGTATCTGGCGTACCAGACCGCGTGGCTCAAGACACATTATCCGGTCGAGTTTATGGCGGCGATGCTGACGGCGGAAACGGGCAACACCGATAAAGTGGTGAAGTACATTAATGAAGCGCGCGGGATGGGGATTACCGTGCTGCCGCCGGATGTGAATTCGAGCGACATGAATTTCACGCCGACGGGGAGCGACATACGGTTTGGATTGGCCGCGATCAAGAATGTGGGCGAGAACACGGTGAAGGGAATTCTCGCGGCGCGAGAGTCACTCGGGAAATTTAAGAGCTTTTACGAAGTTGTCGAGGGGGTCGACTCGCGGTTGATGAACAAGCGCGTGTTGGAAAGCCTGGTGCGCGCGGGTGCGCTCGACGGATTGGGAGCGCATCGGGCGCAGATGTTTGCGGCGATTGACGGCGCGATGGAGCGCGCGCAGAAATTGCAGCGGGCGAAGGAAAGCGGGCAGCACGGTTTGTTCGGTGGCGCGGCTGCGGCGGTTGCGCCGCCTCCGGAGATTTTGCCGGATGCGGACGAGTGGCCGGAGCATGAGTTGCTCGCGTCAGAATACGCGACGCTCGGCTTTTATATTTCCGGGCATCCGCTGGATAAATACGCCGGGCGGCTGGCAGATTTGAAAGCAGTGGATATTACGACGATTGAAGGGCGTCGTAATAAGGAAAACGTGATCGTTGCAGGAATTGTGGTGCAGTCGCGGCCGATGCGGTCCAGACGCGGCGCGCGGTGGGCGATCGTGACGTTGCAAGATCGGACCGGCGTGATCGAGGCGATGGTTTTTCCGGAGGCGTTTGGCAAACTCGAGCCGATACTGAAGGCGGCGACGCCGCTATTGGTGAAGGGATCGGTTTTGGCTGAAGATGTGGGTACGCGGCTGACGGTGGAAGATGCGAGGCCGATCGAGCAGGTAATCGACAGGCCGCCGAGTTTGTTGCGCGTGCGAGTGCCGGTGGCGACGCTTGGAGCGGACGCGATGGAGCGGCTGGACCGGCTTTTTGCGAGCCGGCCGGGGCGGTGCAGAGTGGAATTTGAGCTGGTGCTGGACGATGGCGCGGCGGCGACGCAGCAGACTTCGAAAGCGGTGAAGGCGGATTCGGAGTTGATCGAGCGTGTGAAGGAAATTTGCGGGGCGGATTCGGTGGTCATTCAATGACAGAAAAGGGGAGCGCATCGGCGGGCGGGACAGGAGGCGGAGGGCGCAAAGGACAGCCGTTTGACGCGGCAAAGCGCCGAGCGGCGCGCGAGAGGCTGCGGCGTTGGCAGGAGCGCGCGCGGAAGCGCCGGCTCGAGGAGGACAGGCTGTCGGGCGAACCTACGCGTCCGAATCCTATGGATGCGCATACCGAGCGGCAAAGACAGATCGACGATCTGGAACGCGACGTTGCGGAGATGTCAGGCTTTTCGGAGAAGAGCGAGGACCTGGAGCGGCTTCGGCGCGAGGTTGACGATCTGAAGAAGGAGTTTCGCTCGCACCTGAGCGCGTGGCCGCGTGTGCAGTTGGCGCGGCATCCGCAGCGGCCGTATACCGAGGATTTCATCAAGCTGCTTTTCGAGAATTTCAGCGAGGTTCATGGCGACAGGCGTTTTGCCGACGACGCTGCGATCGTCGCGGGCATGGCGCGCTTTCATGGAAAGCCGGTGCTGGTGGTTGGCAGCCAGAAGGGACGCGACATCAAGCAGCGCGTGCGGCGGAATTTCGGGCAGGCGAAGCCGGAGGGATATCGCAAGGCGTTGCGCGCGATGCAACTGGCGGCGAAGTTCAATCGGCCGATTCTTGTGTTTGTGGATACGCCGGGCGCTTACCCCGGGGTGGACGCGGAAGAGCGCGGGCAGGCGGAAGCGCTTGCGTTTAATTTGAGAGAGATGTCGCGCTTGGCGGTGCCGATCATTGTGACGGTAACGGGCGAAGGCGGGTCGGGCGGGGCGCTGGCGATCGCCGTGGGGGACCGCGTGCTGATGCTGGAAAATTCCGTTTATTCCGTGATCACGCCGGAGGGCTGCGCTTCCATTATCTGGCGAGATTCGGGCAAGGCCGAACTTGCCGCCGAGGCTTTGAAGATCACGGCGCCAGATTTAGCGGAACTGAAGCTGATCGATGAAATTGTGCCGGAGCCGGAAGGCGGCGCACATACCGACCACAAGGCGGCCGCTCAGTTGCTCGATGTCGTGCTGGTGCGATTGTTGGATGAACTTTCCCAGCAGACTCCGCAGCAGTTGCTGGACGCGCGATACCGGAAGTTTCGAACGATGGGGCAGTTCTTCAGTTAATTCTACGATTCCCGCCGCGGGGCAAGACGCCCGACCAAACTTCGCGTCGGCAACTACAGAGCCTAGGCAAATTGGCGAGGCGGACTGGCGGGGCGGTTACGGTGAAGCGGAGTTCGCCATACATGAAACTCCATCCTGACGGTCAGCCGAATACCTGATCGTTGAACGAATGATCATGCGTTTCAATGAGGCAGGGAGCGCATGATGAAATCCGATACGCGCGAGTCGCAGAAGGCAGGAATTCTTTGGCTGGGCTACGGTTGCCTCCGTATTGCGCAAGTGGCGTTTATTGTGGTGTTTAGCGGCACACTGTCGCTGATGTGGGGAGCGCTGCTGGACCGGGTGCCCAATCCGCTGGCGTGGATGGCTACGTTTCATGTTTTCCTGGTCTTGGCTGCAGGATGGTGCATCGTCTCGGGCTTTTTCAGTTTTGTGGCCGGGTTCGCGTTGCTGAAGCACTGGCCGGCGTCGAAGGCGGACACGCTGATCGCGGCCTTGCTGGCCTTGCCCGACCTTCCTTTCGGGATCATTTTGGGCGTTTATACGCTGCTGGCGCTGGTGCCGCGACCGACGCTCGCCCAGGAACGGCAATCGCAATCGCACATCCTCATACCCCTAGTGCCGCAGGGAAGCCGTTAACGACGAAAATCCACAGGCCATTTAGGCATTGGGCACCTTTCCACCGCAGTAGGGTTGCTCTCCGCGCAGGCGTGATTTAGCTTCATTGCCACGGGGGATCATCCATATGGCAGACGCGAACAGCGGAGTTTCGGTAATGTCCGGAGTATTCCGGCCGTTCGAGAAACTCGTTGAAATTACGATTATGGGCAAGACGTTCCTGGTGCCGGAACGCAATTCGGTGCTGCGGGCGTTTCAGTACATCAGTCCGGAAACAATTCCTTACGGCAAGTTCTGTTGGAGCCAAGACTGCCAATATTGCAAGGCCGATTGCCAGCTTCCCGATGAAGACCAGCCACGCGCGATTCAGACATGCAAGTTCATGGTATCCGAGGGAATTCGGATTACGAATCTCTCACCGGAGCTGATTGCGTGTCTCAAGGCGAGGCTCGGACAGCAATAGTCACCGAATTCTTCCCCAGCCCCATCATACAGAGCTTGAA
>DATEME010000303.1:0-1283 GCA_035275865.1 Candidatus Acidiferrales bacterium
AATCTGTTGAATTTGCCAGATGAGCGCCTTCTGCTTTTCCTTGTCCATTTCGATGCGCTCTTTGCCGATGAGCGCATCGAGTGCCGGGTTGTTGTAGTGTCCGCGGTTGTAGCCGTTCGGCGGCATGTGCGCCGAGCTGAAGGCAAATTCGTAAAACGCGGGATCGTTGTTCACTCCGAGCCAGCGCAGCGTGTACATCTGAAAGCTGCCGTGATTCAAATCCGAAAAAAAAGTGGCGTTTTCGAGCGGGTGCAACGTGAGCAGCACGCCGACCTGCTTCCATTGTTCGGCCAACGTTTCGCCCAGCAGCCGGGCCGATTCCTCCGTCGAGGTCTTGAGCGTCAAGCGCATGCGAATGCCGTCGCGCCCGCGCGGGAATCCGGCAGCATCGAGCAACTGCTCCGCCTTTGTGGGGTCGTGGGGCCGCGGTTTGAGATCAGGATTATTCGCCCAGTGATTCGGGGGAAGTTGTCCTGTGGCGATACGGGCCTCGCCGCGCAGCAGATAACGGATGGTCAATTCGCGATTAGTGGCGTAATCGAGCGCCTGGCGCACCTCGCGATGATGCAGAATCGGATCGTCCATATTGAAAGCGACGTAACTCAGTGAAGTGCCCGGCGCATCGTCCACGGCAAGATCCTTTTCCTTTTTCAGCGCAACCACCATGTCCGGGATCAGCGAGTTCACGCCGCCGATGTCCGCCGATCCTTTGCGCAATTCGAGCGCACGCACCACCGCATCCGGCACGACGCGAAAGTGGATGTGCTCGATCACGGAGCCCCCAGCCGATCCGTCCCCTGCGGAATCGTTCGTTTTGCCGAAATAATCCGGGTTGCGGTCGAGATCGACTTCCTGATCGGTTGTCATGCTCACGAAGCGAAAAGGGCCCGTTCCGATCGGATGGAACTTCATTTCTGTGCCGGCGCCTTTCGGAACGATTCCCACTCCGGGGCGGACCATGTCCCAGAGGAACGAAGCACGCGGTTCGCTCAAGTGAAAGACGACCGTCAGTGGATCGGGCGCGTCGATCGAAGAGATCTTGTCGAAAGCGCTGCGCTTGGTCGAGCGCACGAGGCCGGATGGCGAGGGCACGCCGTTGAGAATCGTATCAAATGTATATTTCACGTCAGCCGAAGTGAGCGGACGGCCGTCCTGAAACTTCACGCCGGGCTTGAGATGAAAGGCAAATGTTTGCGGATCGCGCATCTCCCAGCTTTGCGCGAGGTCGGAAATAATGTTCATCTTGTCGTCGTGTGCTACAAGCGCGGAGAAGATCAGCCCGT
>DATEME010000304.1:0-4246 GCA_035275865.1 Candidatus Acidiferrales bacterium
TCCATCTCCTCGAAAATTACGATCCATCGGACGTTGCCAATGTCCTGGCCTATCTCGGTCAGCTCCGCTAGCCCATGGCGACACAATCTCGCCAAAATATGCTTTACCGCGCAACTGCCACTTATGGCTTTTACGGCGCCAAATGCGCCATTTGTGTCATTTTCTTGTCCCTTTAGGGCCCTTTTAAGGCGCCGTATGCGTCAATTCCCTTGTCGCTCATGCTGGCACTTATTTTTGCTTGGAATCCGAAGCGGTCAATGTTCTGCCATGACGATTCCGTGGGCATCCGGTCGCCGCTTGTTTGAATCAGTGAGAACGTGAGAGGATTTTCCTTTCGTTGCCATTTTCGCGATGTGAAGTGAAGGGGTCCGTGAGAAGACGAGACTTTTTTAAAATCGGCGGTGCAGGCGCTGCAGGCCTACTCGCAAGTAAAGTGGCGGAATCCCAACAAAATTCGCAGGGAATTCGCCTAAAGCCGCCTCCAGCCTCGCAAAGCGCGAACGCAACATCGAACGAAGGTCCTGCCGCGGATATCACACTCCGCATCTCCCCCGTCGAGGTCGAGATTGCGCCGAGCCGTTTCATCAGCACTATCGGCTACAACGGCCAATCACCCGGCCCCGTCTTGCGTATGCGCGAAGGCAAGCCCGTCACAGTGGAAGTAATCAACGATACGGACGCCGCCGAATTCGTGCACTGGCACGGCCTTTTTGTCCCCTCCGAAGTCGACGGCTCCGAAGAAGAAGGCACACCGCCTGTGCCGCCGATGGGCCGGCGCAGATTTCAATTCACGCCGGCGCCTGCGGGAACACGCTGGTATCACTCGCACGCGATGGCCAATGGCGACCTGCATCGCGGCACATACACCGGGCAGTTCGGATTCCTAATGATCGATTCGGGCGCAGATGCCGGCCATTATGATCAGGAAATTTTTCTCGCACTGCGCGATTGGGAGCCGTTCTACACCGATCAAAACATGGATACGGACGAACTTAACGGAGCCGGTCCGACTCCAGAAAAGCCGGCGGTGATGGACACGCGGCCTAATGGCCTCGAAGCGACCACACAGACCTTCACGATCAACGACCGTGCGCTAGGCTTCGGTGATCCGATCCGCGTTCGCGCGGGAACGCGCGTGCTCTTCCATTTGCTCAACGCCAGCGCAATCGAAAACCGGATGATTTCGCTGCCCGGGCACGTGTTTCATGTCATCGCGCTCGATGGCAATGCGGTGCCGACTCCTGCCGATGCGGAAGTCGTCATGCTTGGCCCAGGGGAACGCGCCGATGCCTTTGTCGAAATGAATCAGCCCGGCGTATGGATTCTTGGCGCGACAGACGATCCCACGCGCAACAATGGATTGGGCATCGTGGTCGAGTATGCAGGCCAGCAAGGGCAGCCGCGCTGGATTCGACCGAAGCAAACGCTTTTCGATTACACGATCTTCGGCCACGCGCCAAACCAACCTGAGCCGGATCATACGATCGAAATGGCCTTCGAGAAAGTTCCGAGCGGGGCAGGCCGCTTCAACCTCTTTAACGTCAATGGCAAGCCCTATCCGCACGAGAATGAATTCTTATTGCAGCAAGGAGGACGTTATCGAATCCTTTTCCGCAATCGGACCGACGATTCGCATCCGCTTCACTTCCACCGCCACTCTTTCGAACTTGTCGATGTGAACGGAAAGCCCACGGGTGGAGTGATGAAAGACACGGTGATTGCTCCTCTCTACGGTCGCGTATCGGTTGATTTAGTAGCAGACCATCCCGGCCTTACCCTGTTCCACTGCCACATCCAGCAGCACATGGATTTTGGGTTCAAGGCTCTGTTCCGCTACTCGTGATTGGGCTATTTGGCGGACGATAACCAAAAAAGCAAACTACACAACCAATCTTCGGCCTCTAAGGTAAATCCTGTATCGCCTACAGCGGTTTCGCATGGGACACTACCGCGTCTTTCATGCACACCCCTTCTGCGCCAGGAAGCCCCGTGGGCGGGAGGGGAGAATAATAATAATGACTTTATCGAGAACAGGCCATCATACAACGGGGGACTGGGTCATCTCGTTTACTAACGCCACGATGCCTGAGGGGATCGACGCATCGCCCCGTGCGCGCCTAGGCGCCGTCTCAGCTCCTACGGTGGCAAGAGGAAAGAACAGCGCGGCGGATACATCTGAGGACGGCGGACGCAAGCCTGAACCCGGCAAAAAGACGCACCGAATTCTGATCGCCGATGACCACGAAGCGTTGCGCAGAGGCTTGCGGTCGGCGTTGCTCGGCGCCGGTTGGCAGGTTTGCGGCGAAGCTGCCGACGGGAAGCAAGCAGTCGAAAAGACCAAGGAGCTCAAGCCGGATTTGGTCTTGCTGGACCTTAGTATGCCCGTGATGAGCGGTCACGAAGCTGCACGCGAGATTCTGCGCAACAATTCCGGCGTTAAGATCGTGGTTTTTACGATGCATGAATCGCAACAAGTGCGTGACGCGCTCAACAAGATAGGCGTCCATGCTTTAGCCGTAAAATCGGCACCCCTTTCGCTTTTGCTGGATACGATCCAGACCGTGCTCGGCGCATAGCTTTCTTGCAGTTCCAACGGGCGAAATGCCCGCTTGGAAAGGAGAACATATGGCGAGTCTAAAAATTCTCTTGGCTGATGACCACGATCTGATGCGTCGCGGTCTCAAATCACTGATTGTCCCGCGTCCCGAATGGTCCATATGTGGAGAGGCGCATACGGGTTCGCAAGCCGTCGCACTGGCAAAGCAGCACCAGCCGGATGTGGCCATCCTGGATATCTCCATGCCGGAACTGAACGGCCTCGAGGCTGCTCGGCGTATCCGCACCGTTTCGCCGAAGACCGAGATCCTGATATTGTCCGTTCACTATTCCGATCATTTAATCCGCGAAATCCTGCGGCTTGGCATTCGTGGCTACATCGTGAAGACGGACTCCGACCGCGACCTGATCACAGCGATTGAGACGTTGGCGAGGCACAAGCCCTTTTTCACGACGTGCGCCACTGAACTGATCCTCACCCACTCCCAGCGTGCCGGAGCAAATATGTCCGCGCCGATGGACTTGAGTGATCGCCTTACTACGCGCGAACGCGAAATCGTGCAGTTGGTTTCCGAGGGGAAAAGCACGAAAGAAGTCGCTTCGTTGCTTGGCATCAGCGTGAAAACGGCCGAAACTCACCGCGCGAATATCATGCGCAAACTGCAGGTTCACTCCGTCACGGATCTCGTGCGTTACGCGGTCCGAAACGAAATCGTGCAGGCTTAGCGCGAAATTCTTCGCCGCTCCTCCTACTCCGATTGCTCATGCTCGCGGCGAAGTCCTAGGGGCAGGTCTCAGACCTGCCCCTATTCTTTTTGGGAAACGTGCAGGGGCGCTAGCGACTCTGAATGGCTTTTAAGATGTCGCTGTAAGTGACGAAGGCAATTACGGCCAGCAGGAAAATCAAACCCACCTGAACGAACCGCTCTTTAAACGCAAGGCTCAAGTCGCGCCGCATTCCGCTTTCGATCAGCAGCAAGAGGACGTGGCCGCCGTCGAGAATTGGAATCGGGAGCAGATTCAGCAGCCCCAGATTGAGGCTTATGACGGCCGTAAGTTCCAGTAGCGTAGTCGGTCCCCGTTTCGCAGCTTGGCCCGAGACGCGCACGATGCCGACCGGTCCGGCGAGATCGCGCACGGAAACTTTTCCTGCAAAGAGTCCTGTTAGGACTTCAACAATCTCTTGCCCGGTACGCTGCGTTGCGTCGGCGGCATCGCTTACGGATTCCAACATGCCCTGATGTTCGTAGGCTTGCTGCACCCGTGGAACAACGCCAATTTGCCAGACCAACTGCCCGCTCGGGGCGTCGATGCCCTTGGTCGGCGTAATGATCAGCGAAACCTGCTTTGAACCACGCTGCACCAGGAAATGCACTGGTTGCCCGTTTGAGTTTCGAACGGCGTCTACAAGCTGGCCCCATGCGACCACAGGCTTGTTGTTCATTTGGATTACCTGATCGCCCGGTTCGAGACCTGCCTTTTCCGCCGGAAACCCCGGTTCGACCTCGTCGATTACGGATGCCTGCGTTGGGTAGCCGACTACAGAGTCTGCCGATGCCTCGTCGGTTGGCATTTTCAATTGAAGGGAGTCCTGACGGCCATCACGCAAGACAACGAGGGAAACGTCGCCGCCCGGTTTTACCTTGTCGAGCGCTGTCTCGACGTTTTCCCATTTCGGCGTATTTGTGCC